>NZ_JANSIZ010000008.1:0-54784 GCF_047462315.1 Synechococcus sp. H60.2
GCTTCAGCTCTACTTCACAGACCCGGTACACGGGATCCATGGAGCAACTGGGGCAGAGGAAGAGACAAAAATCTCGCCGTAAAGCGGATGGGGAAACCCCACCCGCCTGCGCGGTGGGGTAGTTCATAGTGCCCTTTAGGCAACCGAGGTTAGCGGGTGGAGCTGGGAGCTCTTAACCTCTTCAGAGCTGAAAGGGGGAACCCCTGCTCCCGACTGATCTGCTTTGAAGAGCGGGGAATTGCAGTAATGAATTTGCACACGAGTAGGCCGGCCCAAGCCCAAAGCAGATCCCAGGCAGCGCGCTAAAACCTGCACTTTGAACTCCAGTTCGCCAATAGTGTCCATATACTTGCGGCCCTCCCTCCAACCCCATCTCTAAGCCCAGCTTAGGAGAAGATTGACGAGAGTTCTTCAGTGGGAATACAGAATTTGCCAAGCTAGATCATGCAAAGCTGGCACTCTTTTTAGAGAGAAAAAAGCTGAAACCTGGCCAGGCTTTCTCCGGAAGATCCCGGACAAAGGGCCGGAAGCTACCCGTTGATTAACGTAAGTAAAAATAACGCCTAGAGAAACTACGGAAAAAAGCTGGAGACCAAGCTGAGGCGACGTGGGGAGTATGCCCGTCTACCTTTACTGGGGAGATGATAGCTATCGCCTCCTGCAGGCGGTGCAAGAGCTGCGCGATCAGGTGCTGGATCCCGCGTGGGCTGCCTTTAACTACGATCGCCTGCCACCGGAGTCCACCCTGGCCGGACTGAACCTGGCCATGACGCCGCCTCTGGGATCCAACGCCCGCCTGGTTTGGCTGGAGGAGACAACGCTCACCCAGCAGTGTTCCGAAGAGTTGGTAAGAGAACTGGAGCGAACGTTAGCCTCTTTACCCCCCACAACCCATCTGGTCTTGACCACCAGCAGCAAGCCGGATGGACGTCTCAAATCCACCAAACTCCTCAAGCAAGGGGCCATTGTCCGCGAGTTTTCCCAACTGCCCCCCTGGGACGAAGAGGGCATTCTTAAGCAGGTACACCGCGAGGCCCGACAGCGGGCTCTCAAGCTCAGCCCAGAGGCAGCCCAGAAGTTGGCTGAGGCGGTGGGCAACGATTCCCGCCGTTTGGCCATGGAACTGGAAAAGCTGGCCCTGTTTACGGCAGGCCAGCGGGATCCCATCTCCCCTGAGCAAATCGAGGCTCTGGTTCCTGCCAGCGCCTACAACAGCTTTCAACTGGCCGCCTCCCTGCGCCAGGGCAACTTGGATCGATCCCTGCAGATCCTGAACCATCTGCTGGATCACAACGAGCCGCCCCTTAAGATCCTGGCAGTGTTGGTGGGCCAATTCCGCACCTGGCTGTGGGTAAAGCTACTGCTGGAAGAGGGAGAACGGGATCCCAAGGTCATTGCCCAAAAAGCAGAGATTGCCAACCCCAACCGGGTTTACTTCTTACAAAAAGAGGTGGGATCCCTAAAAAGCTCAGCACTGCTGAAGGTGATGCAGCAACTTCTACAACTGGAATATCAGCTCAAGCAAGGTCAGCCGGAGCGAGAAGTGTTTCCAGAGGCTCTGATCCAGACCGTGGCCATTCTCCAACAGTCCTGAGCTTTTCTGTCGTTGTTACTCCGCCCAGAGACAGTTCTAACAATGGCCCATTTAACGGACAGCGCGCTCGGCCGGGATCTTCTTCAGCCTTGGGGAGGGGGATCCCTCTTCGCGACTCAGAGCAAGTAGAGCAGGATAAACAACACAATCCAAACCCCATCCACAAAGTGCCAGTAGATCTCAGCAGCCTCGACGCCAAAATGACGTTGGGCGCTGTAGTGGCCTGGCTTCAGGGATCGCCAGAGCACCGCCAAAATAAACAGCAACCCCGCCGCCACGTGCAGCCCGTGAAACCCGGTCAGGACATAGAAGGTACTGGCAAACAAGTTGGTGGTGAGGCCAAACTCCAGGTGGCTGTACTCGTAGAGCTGCCCGGCCAGGAAGATGGCCCCCAGCAGGGCAGTGAGGGCAAACCACAGCCGCAATCCCTTGACATTATTGGCCTGGATGGCAGGCTTGGCCTGGTGGATAACCAAACTGCTGGAGAGGAGGATTGCCGTGTTGATCCCAGGCAAGAGCAATTCCCGCTCCGGCGTCCCTTCCGGTGGCCAAACCGGGGCCGTGAGGCTGTAGGCCAAATAGGCCATGAACAGGCCCAAGAACAGACAGCCTTCCGCTACCAGGAACATCAGCAGACCAAAAACGCGATGATCTGGGTGCTCGGCATGAGCGGCATGGGCCTGAGTGTGGCCGACCATCAAGGCATCAGAAGCGAGGGATCCTTGCATATTCCTGTCCACTTAAAATCAATTTTCGCCAGATTCCAGAGACTTCTTGAAACTGTAGGGGCAGCCCAGCCAAGATCAAGACGGGAATACCCGACGAGCAGAGGATGGATACCCAGCGGGCAAGTCCCCTCCTGCTAAGAAGAAGTAGGCTCCGCCTCAGCCAGCGCCAGCTCCCGCAAGCTCTGCAACTGGGCGGCCAAGTAATCCAAAGTCTCCTTGCTGTGCAGGCCGTAGTCGTAGGGGCCAGTTAGCAGGATGGGATCCCCGTAGAAGTTGTGGGCAGGCGGTGGGGAAGAAGTTGTCCACTCCAGAGTTAGAGCCTGCCAGGGGTTGTCTCCGGCCTTGGGCCCAGCTACCCAAGAGTAGATGGCGTTCAGCAAGAAGGGCAGCGTGGAGATGGCCAGAATGAAGGCACCCACCGAGCTAATCCAGTTGAGGTCGGCAAATTGCGGGTCGTACTGAGCCACGCGGCGGGGCATGCCCATTAGACCCAGCTTGTGCATCGGCAAAAAGCACATGTTGAAGCCGACAAAGGTCAGCGCAAAATGCACCCGTCCCCAGAACTCGTTCAGCAGCCGGCCGGTCATCTTGGGGAACCAGTGGTAGAGGCCGGCATAGATGCCAAACACGCTGCCGCCAAACAACACGTAGTGCAGGTGGGCCACCACAAAGTAGGTGTCGTGGACGTGGATATCCAACGGCACCGAGGCAAGGATGATCCCGCTCAAGCCGCCGATGACAAACATGGAGATAAAGCCCATGCCAAACAACATGGCCGTCCGGTAGTGGATCTTGCCGCCCCAGAGAGTGGCCAGCCAGCTAAACACCTTGATCCCGGTGGGAACGGCAATGGCCATGGTGGCGATCATGAAGAACACCCGCATCCAGTCGGGGGTACCGCTGGTAAACATGTGGTGAACCCAGACAATCAAGCCCAAAAAGCAGATGGCCAAGCTGGAGTAGGCAATGGCTTTGTAGGCAAAGATGGGCTTGCGGGCATGTACCGGCAAGATCTCCGAGATCATGCCGAACACCGGCAGAACCATGATGTACACCGCCGGGTGGGAGTAAAACCAGAACATGTGCTGGTACACCACCGGATCCCCGCCGCCACTGGGGTTGAAGAAGGCCGTGCCCTCCAACAGGTCAAAGCTAAGCAGGATCAGCGCCCCAGCCAGAACCGGCGTTGCAATGAGAGTGATGATGGAAGCAGCCAGCATCGCCCAGCAAAACAGAGGCATATCCTCCATCTTCATGCCGGGCATGCGCATCTTGAGGATGGTGGTAATAAAGTTCACTGCCCCCAGAATGGAAGAGGTTCCGCCTAACAAAATGCTCAGGATCCAGAGTTCTTCTCCCACTTTGCCACTGATGAGGCTCAGCGGCGGATACGAGGTCCAACCCGCTGCCGGGGCCTCGAGGAAGAGGCTAGCCAGCAGCAAAAGGCCGCTGGGTGGAATTAGCCAAAAGGCGACGGCGTTTAGCCTAGGAAAAGCCATGTCCCGCGCTCCAATCATCAGCGGCACCAGGTAGTTGCCAAAGCCCCCCATCAAAGCCGGGACAATCCACAAAAAGATCATGATTGTGGCGTGGAGGGTAAAGGCACCGTTGTAGCGCTCAAAGCCGAGAAAGTCGGCTTCGGGGGTGGCCAGCTCGGCCCGCACGGCTGTAGCCAGCGCTCCTCCCACCAAGTAGAAGAAAAAGCCAGTTACCAAATACTGGATCCCGATCACCTTGTGGTCGGTGGAGAAGGTAAAAAAGCGCCACCAGGGCTCGGCGGCAGGCTCCAGGCTGGCTTTGGGGGCAGCGGCAAAGGTGGGATTGTCCTGTAGCTGGGTCATGGCAAAAGGCTCCTCCTGGCGTCACCAGAACGTCCGTCAAGGGGAAAGGGATCTCTCTAGCCCGCTGAGGGAAGGGATCCCGTTTGCGTCAGCGGGACGGAGTCCTTGGGCAGTTTGAGAGAGGTTAGATCAGCAGGCGAGAGGCCCAAACGCTGCTGGTGAACTTGGACAAAGGCAGATTCCGAGGGAGAGGGGTGAAGGTCTCCCGCCCAGGCCAGCGCGTTGTTCTCGCCCCGAGCAGCCACCAGTTGCTCCTGCTGCCAGCGCTCGAACTCTTCCGGCGTCTCCACTACCAGTTGTGCCACCATCACTCCATGGTAAGGGCCACATAGCTCGGCACAGATGATGGGATAGGTTCCTAGCTGCGTGGGCACAAACTCTAGGTGAGTCTCTCGGCCTGGGATGAGATCTTGCTTTAGGCGAAATTGCGGCACCCAGAAAGCGTGGTTGACATCCATAGCCGTCATGTTCAAGCGCACCCGCTTGTTAAGAGGCAGGTGCAGCTCGCCGGCCACCAAACCCGATTCCGGATAGGTGAACATCCAGGCATATTGCATGCCCTGAACTTGGACAATCAGATCCGGCTGGCCCATCTCCTTGCCAGGCAGCACCGCGGGAGTGTAAGCATAGCCCGGATCCCCTGCTTCCGTCTCCTGGGAAGACCCCATCGCCATGGCCGCGTGGACGTGACCGCCCACATCGGCGCCTCCATACACCGCCTGATAGACATCGAGGCTGGCCAGGCCCAACCAGAGGATGATCACCGCCGGCACCGCCGTCCAGACGATCTCCAGCAGCACGTTGCCGTGGTTGGGATCCCCGTCTCCTCGATCGCCTCGCCGCTTGCGGTAGCGAAAGGCACAGTAGAGAAGCACTCCCTCCACCACCAAAAAAATCCCAGTGGCGAGGGTGATTGTGCTGTTGAAGAGGCTATCGAACAAGGGAGCCGAGTTGGCAGCCGCTTCCGGAAGCAGATGGTGGTTCTGGCCGTACCAGAGACTGGCCAGGGTCAACAGCACCCCGATTCCCACCAAAAAGATATTCTTGAGCGCGCTCACAGCTGCTTTTCCCCGCTGCTACCACCACTACGTGCCTGCCCTAGCAGATTCTGGGAACAGAACCAGAGCAGGCTTAGACTCATCTCCATTCAAGTCCCAGGAGCCGGCGAGAATTGGCCATCTTAGGGATCTCTTCGGGATCTTCGGCCGGAGCGTTGGCGACGTCTACTGAGGAAGGGCAGCTTGGCCCAAAGAAATCCTTAAAAACCTTCGCCAGTTGCAAAGCTGCATTTAGGATTCGTTGCAAGCGAGTCTCCCCTCTGCCTCTAGAGAAGCACCACCCAGGATAGGAAGGGGTTAGAGGGATCGAGTTATTAACTGTTGCTTCCGCGCATTTTTGAGTGCCAATTGTGGACTGCTCTCCCTAGATTTCGATTCTTCAAACTGCAATGGACTCCTCAATTTCTCCATCTCACGTCCCCTCTTCGGCTTCGGATCCCGTGCCGCCTGGGGAGCTTTCCCTGCGCATGGGGCGAGCCCTGCTGGGCCTAGCGGCGGCTACTTGGCTGTTGATGGGGCTAGGCAGTGCCACTCGAGTCATGAATGCTGGACTTGCCTGTCCCGACTGGCCCCTCTGCTATGGAGAGCTGGTGCCGACGCAGCAGATGAACCTGCAGGTGTTTCTAGAGTGGTTTCACCGCCTGGTGGCTGCCGGGGTGGGCTTGGCCACCCTGGTGCTAGTGGGGTTTGCCTGGCGGAAGCGGCAGGCTTTGCCCGCTTGGCTGCCCTGGGGTCTGAGCTGGGCTTTTGTCTTGGTCGTGGCCCAAGGGATCCTGGGCGGGCTGACGGTAACGGAGTTGTTGCGCTTTGACATTGTGACGGCCCACCTGGGCACGGGCCTGCTGTTTTTTGCCACGCTACTCACCTTGGGATGGCTGGCCTTGCCAAGCGTCGCTCCCTCTGAGGAGGGGAGAGCTTCTGTTGGCTACTTGCCTTGGCTCGGCTTGGGGGCAGTGCTGCTGGTGTACGTCCAGAGCCTTCTCGGGGCTTTGGTGGCTTCCCAATGGGCGTTACACCAGTGCTTTGCTTCGGGTGAACTGTGCGGAGTGATGAACAGTCACTTGCTAGGGGTGGCTCCGGCCACGCTGGCGGTGTTGCTGGTGGCGGTGGCTACAAGTTGGCGGCGGCAGCAGATCCCAAGGATTCTCAAGCGGCTGGGCCATGGATCCGTGGTCCTTTTGCTGGCGCAAGTGGGGGTTGGCATTCTCACCTATCGCTACCGGCTGCAGGTGGAGCCCTTGACGGTAGCCCACCAGATGATTGGGGCAGCTTTGCTGGCGTGCTTGCTGGGCTTTACGGTGCTGGCCTGGCGGATGAGCAATAGCCTTGGGGGAAGGAACCTTCGGGGGGTAGCCGCGGCCGCAGAAATGAACGGCAAGTAGTTTCATGGCAGATATCCTTCAAACCTACTGTCCAGATCCTTGTCAGAACACGGTGACAGGAATCCCTTTTGGCCATCGCCAAAGTCTGGCGCAGGTTTTGCGCAGCTATAGCCAGTTGGTGAAGCCGAAGATCGTCGCCCTCTTGCTGATGACCACGGCTGGAGCGATGTGGATGGCGGGCAATACGGATCCCTTCAAGTTTGGTGTCACCCTCTTGGGGGGGGGGATGGCGGCGGCCGCAGCCAATGTCATCAACATGGTGTACGACGCCGATATTGATCGGATGATGGAGCGAACCCGCCACCGTCCTCTACCTTCCGGTCGCATTCGGGCCCGACATGCCCTGATGTTTGCCGGGATCCTGGCTGTGATGTCCTTTGGTGTGCTGGCCTGCTTTACCAATTGGCTGGCTGCTGGCTTAGCCATGGCAGGGATCCTGGTGTATGTAGGGGTCTATACCCACTGGCTGAAGCGTTCCAGCCCCCAGAACATTGTTATCGGCGGAGCAGCAGGGGCAATCCCACCTTTGGTGGGCTGGGCAGCGGCTACCGGTGAGCTGAGCTGGGCTGCTTGGGTGATGTTTGCCGTTATCTTTCTGTGGACCCCGCCCCACTTCTGGGCCTTGGCGATTTTAAAGCAAGAAGACTATGCCCACGCCGGGGTGCCGATGTTGCCGGTGGTGGCAGGAGAAAGGCCGACTGCTGCCCAGATTCTCCTCTACGCCCTGCTAATGGTGCCAGTCAGTCTACTGCTGGTTTACCCTCTGCACGTGCTGGGATCCTTTTACTTGAGTGTGGCGGCGTTGCTGGGATCCCTTCTCATTTGGAAGGCGGTGCAGTTGCTCCAGGAACCACACAACCGGCAGCGGGCAGCCTCCCTCTTCACCTTTGCTAACCTCTACTTGCTGCTGTTGTGTGGCGCCATGGGGTTGGACAGGTGGTCGCTGACCCACACCCTCTGGGAGCGGGCTCTCGCCTCCCTTCAGGGGGTTTACACCACCCTGGTGGCGCTGGCAAGCCACTTTGGGACAATGGGATCCCTGGCTTAACGACTTAACCAGATCAACGTACCCAACCAACTTGGACATTGACACTCCCAGCGCCTAAGGGCAGGGGATTCTTAAGCAGTTCAACAACGAACTCGTAAAGGCGCTGTCAAGACGTCCCTAGACGGTTCCTAGAGACAAAGCCTCAAGGTTCCGCTTACTTACTGGCTTTCGGCACTGTCCGGGTTTTTCACCGGGGTAGGTGCTGACTTAAGATTACAACATAACATTGGCGAGCGACTCCAGTCGCTCGAAGGCTTTTCCGCCCCGCACTACTCGCGCTAGCGGCGCGGAGTGCTTAATACGGGGCTACCCAGCTACTCTCCTGTGTCAGCATGAGTGTGGGCAGTTTACTTTGCGATACTGCTAGAGGTGATGTTGAGAGTGACAACACGATGGCGATGCAGAGTCTAGCTAGGGGCCGGCTTCGACGTCCTCAACGGCAGCCAAGCTCAGCGGGATCCCGGCTGTCCCTTACCCGGTTTGCCCCCTGTGGTCTCCTGTTCAGCCTGCTCTGGGCTGTACCTGCCCTTGCCCAAGAAAGGGAAGTGCCTGACCCTGCTGCCTCGATCCTCCCAGATAGCCGGGCAATCCGCACCCCCAACCTGCCTCCCACCCTATCGCTCCCGCCCGAGGCCCGCCCTGCCACTCCTACCCCGGTCTTGCAGGGGGCTTCTAGGGCTGAAGACCTGGTGGTGCCTCAATCCCCTTTGGAGGTGCGCATCGAGCGGACGGAGGGCTTGTCTTTACAAGAAGCCCTGGAGATCGCCGTCGCCCAAAACCCGGCGGTGCAGCAGGCAAGGCTGGCTGTAGAACGGGCTAAAGCAGGTGTAGCCCTGGCGCAGGCAGCTTTTGCTCCCACCCTTTCCAGCCGTGCCAACTACCAGTACAGCGAACCCCCTGCCCCCGGCGGCACTCCCAGCCGCCAATCGCACACTCTCTCCGCTAGCGTGGTGCGGCTAGACTACACCGCTTTTGACAACGGGATCAGGGAACAAAACCTGAGACTGGCCCAAGAAGCTCTGCGCGTCGCCCAACTGCAACTGGAGCAAACCCTGCAGACGGTAAGACAAGCTGTGGCCAACGCCTACTATGATCTGCAGAGCGCCGATGCCCGAGTGGCCATTAGCCAGGCTGCCGTCGCCAGTTCTGAAGCCACCCTGCGGGATGCGCAAGCCCGAGAGCGGGCTGGGGTAGGTACCCGCTTCGAGGTTCTCCAGGCGGAGACGGAGTTGGCCAACAATCGACAAACCCTACTGGTGGCCCAAAACACCCAACAACTGAGCCGCCGCCGTCTGGCCGAACTGCTGAACTTTCCCAGCCCCACCGATGTGCTGGCCAGGGATCCCATCGAGCCGGTGGGAGAGTGGGATCTAAGCCTGGAAGAGACTATTGTTGCCGCTTTTGCCCAAAGACAAGAGCTGGAGCGCCAACGCCGAGAGTTGGAACAAGCCCAAGCTCGGGTGCGCCTGGCACAAGCCAGCAACGGTCCTCAGATTGGTTTGTTCGCCACTCTCGATGCCGTTAACGATTTCGACGCCAGCCGCGACAGCTTCGATGTCGGCTATTCGGTCGGGGCCAACTTCACCTTGACTTGGTTTGATGGGGGAAAGGCGTCTGCCCAGGCTCGCCAAGCTGAGATCGATGGGCAGGTGTCCGCGAGCAATTTCGTCGGCACCCGCAATGAAATCCAGCGCACTGTGGAAGAAGCTTTCCTCACTCTCAGCTCCAGCCGCGAGCAGATCGACTCGGCCAAGGTGGCGATTGCCTCGGCAGAGGAGAGTCTACGCTTGGCCCGGCTGCGCCTGCAAGCGGGGGTGGGCACGCAAACAGAGGTGATCAACGCCGAAGCTGCCCTTACCACTGCCCGTGGTAACCTCTCCAATGCTGTAATCGCCTACAACCGCGCCTTGGTGCAACTGCAGCGGGCCATCGGCAGGCTTTGATCTCTGCTCGGTTCTTTCTTCCTCACCCCAACCCCTCTCCCTCTAGGAGAGGGGAGCTAGAGCGGCGCGTTGGCAACAGTGTTGCGTCGTAATAATGACGTGGAGAAACGTTTCCTCTGAATGTGCGGGATACCCCACCTGGGTGGGGAGGGATAGCGCCTAATATACTCAGCACACCCCAAGTACTGACTCTTTCTCTGAGAAAAATCGCCCTCTCCGGGCTTAGCTCCTGAAGTTTCCCCACGATCCGCAATGGCGGCAAAAGGGATCCTCAGAGTTTACGAGAATAGAACTCGACGACCAGCAGCTCGTTCACTGGCGCGCAGATTTGCTCGCGGGGAGGCAGTTCTTTGATACGTCCGCGCAGCTTCTCTTTGTCAAACTCCAGGTAATCGGGCAGGAACAGTCCCGGATACTCGGCGTAGGCGGCCACCAATTTGCGAGAAGACTCCTTGTTCCTTACCGTGATTACATCCCCAACTTTGCAGCCATAGCTGGGGATGGTGACTTTGCGGCCGTTGACTTCGATGTGGCCGTGGCTCACCAACTGCCGGGCTGCCGGAATGGTTGGAGCCATGCCGAGGCGAAAGACAATGCAATCCAGCCGCATCTCCAGCATCTGCAGCAGGGCTAGCCCGGTGGATCCCTTGGAGCGCCGCGCCTTGCGCATGTAGCGGAGCATCTGGCGCTCGCTCACCCCGTAGTTGAGGCGAACCTTCTGCTTCTCTTCTAGGCGGATAGCATACTCGGATTTTTTCTTGCGCTCTGCCCCGTGCATACCGGGTGGATTGGTATTTTTGGGGCGCTTGCGAGTCAGACCGGGCAGATCAAGTCCCCCGAAGCGACGAATGATCTTTAGGCGGGGACCTGTGTAGCGGGACATGCGGGCGTTTCTCCGAAATCGGCAAAGATACTCAGCAGAAGAGCACAGGCAAAAGCGCTGGCCGTACGCTAAAAGAATTGGCGATCTCCTATATTAAGGTCTTAGCCCCTCCTTTAAGCAAGGGGTGAGAGCTGTTTTTTGGGTTGACTTGGGGGATCCAGCCGGTACCATTAGTTGCAGCGAACCCCCAGTTGGGTGCGGATGAAGGCGCGATCCTCGCTGAGTAGGCCGTTGAGGGTACGCCGTTCCCCCAAGATGGGATCCGGATCCAAGCCAATGGCTTCTAGGTCGGCTAGCACCATCAGCTCCACCAATTGGGGAAAGGTCACCTTGGGCTGCCACCCCAGCACCCGCTTGGCCTTGGAGGCGTCCCCTAGCAGCAGCTCCACTTCCGTTGGGCGGTGGTAGCGGGGATCGATCTCGATCAGCACGCGATCTTTGTAGAGCCCCTGTTCTTCCAGGCCGGATCCCCGCCAGGTAATGGGCATGCCCACCAAAGCAAAAGCGCGTTCGGCAAACTCCCGCACGCTGTGGGTTTCGCCAGTAGCCAGCACGTAGTCGTCCGGCTGGGGCTGCTGCAGCATCATCCACATCCCCTCGACGTAGTCCTTCGCATAGCCCCAGTCCCGCTTGGCATCCAGGTTACCTAGATAAAGCTTGTCCTGCTTGCCGGCCACAATACGGCTGACGGCGCGGGTAATCTTGCGGGTAACGAAGGTTTCTCCCCGCCGTGGGCTTTCGTGGTTAAACAAAATGCCGTTGCAGGCAAAGAGGTTGTAGGCTTCGCGGTAGTTGACTGTTTGCCAGTAGGCGTACACCTTGGCGCAGGCGTAGGGGCTGCGGGGGTAGAAGGGGGTGGTCTCCTTTTGCGGGATCTCCTGCACCAGCCCAAACATTTCCGAGGATCCCGCCTGGTAAAACTTCACCCGGATCCCCGTGCGTTGTTGGTAGTCGCGGATGGCCTCCAGGAGGCGCAGGGTGCCCATGGCTACTGCATCGACGGTGTATTCCGGGTTATCGAAACTTACCCGCACGTGGGATTGGGCCCCTAGGTTGTACACCTCCGTCGGCTGCACCTGTTCCAAAATCCTGCGCAGAGTGGTGCCATCGGTGAGATCCCCATAGTGGAGAAACAGCTTGGCGCTGGGGTCGTGGGCATCCACGTAGAGGTGGTCAATGCGGTCGGTATTGAAGGTGCTGGCGCGGCGGATGATGCCGTGGACTTCGTAGCCTTTTTGCAACAACAGCTCGGCCAGATAAGAGCCATCCTGTCCGGTGATGCCGGTAATTAAGGCACGTTGGGTCATAGAGTTGGGGGCAAAGAGCGGGAAAAGTCTAAGCAGCGAAGTGGCTCAAGTCCAATAGCAAAACTCAGATCTCGAAGCAGAGACTTGAAAGCTAAGACATTAAAGCTAAGACATTATAGTGCAGCAGAACTCCCTTTCCTCAGGCAGATTCCTGACCGAGGGTGTGGTCTTTTACCCGTTGCAAAGCTGCAGTCAGGGCCATCGGCCAGGGATCCGGCTGACGCAGTTGCCGCACCCCCTTCGGTAAGCGCAGCACCGAGGCACGACTGGTACGGGCAATGGTTTCCAGGTCGGGCAAGGGTTCCAGGAGCACGCCCCTGTGCATGATCTGGCGCAGCAGCGGCTCATAGCCGGGGGGCGGGGTCTCGTCAGCCTGACCCAGCAAGTCCCCTGTGGGGCCGCGAAAGATCTGCTTGCGCCCTGGCAGGGTGGCTTTGGCAAAGGAGGCCTTGGCCACGGGGATCCCATTGATCTCCACCAATTTGTACACTCCATTCACGCCCTCGCCGGTAACCAGGCGGGTGCCAACACCGTAGCCGCTGATGGGCGCTTGGGAGCGGTGCAGCCGCTCAATCTCGTACTCATCCAGATCGCCGCTGACAAACACCGGCGCCCCCTGCGGCAGGATGGCCTTGACTTGGTGGGAGAGGGCCTCCAGATCCCCCGAGTCGATGCGTACGCCGCCGATTTCCCCCCGGGATCCCAGTTGATCTGGCGGGGTGGCAGCAAAGAGCTGAGCCGCGGTGCGCGCTCCCTGGATGGGATCGTAGGTGTCAATGAGCAAAACCGCTTGGGGAAAGTAGCGCCGGAAAGCTTGAAAGGCACGGGTCTCATCGCCAGAGAGGGTGGCAATGGCCATCACGAGGGAATGGGCCATGGTGCCCGCCGGCTTGCGCCCCAATTTGAGAGCTGCCAAGACATTGGAGGTGGCATTGAACCCCCCCGCCAGCGCCGCCCGCGCTGCCCAGAGGCCCGCCTGGGGTCCAAAGGCTCGCCGCGTGCCGAACTCCAACAAAACGGCCTCATCCCCTGCCGCATCGCGCATGCGGGCTGCCTTGGTGGCAATCAGGGTTTGGTAGTTGAAGGTAGTCAGCAAGTAGGTTTCCACCAGTTGCGCCTGCCACAGAGGAGCCTCCACCCGCAGCAGCGGCTCGTTGGCAAAAACGGCCGTCCCCTCCGGTACTGCCCACACATCCCCCTCGAAGCGGTAGCTAGCCAGCAGCTCCCAAAAGCGTGGCGGTGCCTCGGCAAAAATGCCCGTCTCCTGCAGGGCCTGCAAGGTTTGTGGCGGAAAGTGCAACTGCTGCAGGTATTCCACCGCTTGGGCCAGCCCCATGGCAATGAGGTAGCCATAGTCGCTAGGCAAGCGCCGCACAAACAGCTCAAAGGCCGCCGGCTGATTCTCCAGCCCCTCCCCCACATAGCAGGCAGCCATTGTGAACTGGTAGAGATCGGTCAGTAAGCCGTAGTCTTGGGGCTGCAGGGAGGAAAAGCTTGGGTCTACCATGGAACCCTCAAGTAAGCCAGAGAGGCAACGCCCTTGGGGAAAGGCAGAGAAGCGGTTGCCCCAGTTGGAGCTACCATGGTAGCAAGTCCAGCCTGCCAGGGATCCCTACCCTGCAAAGCAGCAAAAGCTTGGCTACGGGAAGCGCCATGGACACCTCTGCTCCGCAGTTGACAACTCCAGCGCCGCCAACCCTGCCTGTGCCCTCCCACTTTGCTCCTGAGCGGGTGGGAGAGATTTGGCGAGTGCCCTACCAGCAGCGGGCCCTAGAGGCAGAGCGCTGGGCCCAAGAGCACCACATTCCCCCGGCGGAAGCCGATCGGGTGCGGGTGGGCCTGTTGCTGATTGATGTGCAAAACACCTTCTGCATTCCTGGCTTTGAGCTGTTTGTGGGCGGCCCCAGCGGCTTGGGGGCGGTGGAGGACAACTGCCGCCTGTGCCAATTCATCTACCGCCACCTTGCCCACATCACCCAGATTGTGGCCACCCTGGATACCCACACGGCGATGCAGATCTTCCACCCCGTCTTTTGGGTGGATGCCCAGGGATCCCATCCCGAGCCAGCTACCGCCATCTCGGCAGCCGAGATTCGCTCAGGACGCTGGCGGATCAACCCTGCCATGGCCGCCAACCTCACCCAGGGGGATCTGACGCGGCTGCAGGTCTATGCCCTCCACTATGCCGAGCAATTGGAGAAAGGGGGGAAATATCCCCTCATTGTCTGGCCCTACCATTCCATGCTGGGTGGGATTGGCCATGCCCTGGTGCCGGCAGTGGAGGAGGCGATCTTCTTCCACACCATTGCCCGCGGCAGCCAGCCCAGCTTACAGCTCAAGGGAGCCAACCCCTTGACGGAAAATTACTCTGCCCTCAGCCCGGAGGTCTTGACGGGGCCGGAGGGGGATCCCATCGACGAGAAAAATGAATCCCTTATCGACCACCTCCTGGAATTTGATGCCCTGATTGTGGCTGGCCAAGCCAAAAGCCACTGCGTTGCCTGGACGGTAAGCGACCTGCTGCAGGAGATCCAGGCTAGAGATCCCAGCCTAGCCAGGAGGGTCTACCTTCTGGAAGATTGCACCTCGCCGGTAGTGATCCCCGGCATTGTCGATTTTAGCGAGCAGGCGGAGGCAGCCTTTGCCCGCTTTGCGGCAGCGGGGATGCACCGGGTGCACTCCACGGATCCCCTTTGGGAGTGGCCTGACTTTCCCTGGCCTCTTGCGGAGGAGACTTGATCTGCTCTACTCCAGTGGTAGGATGCGGCAGGACAGCCTGTCGGAGTTGGCCTGTGTACGACTGCCCTGGCGGTGCAGATTTGCTTTGGGAAACCAGTTCCCTGCGCCCTCCCACTGGCGCCCGCGACTTTTTGCCGCGGGAAGTTCAGCGGCGGGAAAGGCTAGAGGCGCAGCTAACCCAGGTTTTTCGCCGCTACGGCTACCAACGTATCATCACGCCCACCCTAGAGCGGTTAGAGACCCTGCTGGCTGGGGGATCCATCCGCGGTGAAGCCGTGCTGCAACTGCGGGACGGGGAAGGGACAATGCTGGGGTTGCGCCCGGAATTCACCGCTTCCATCGTGCGGGCAGCAGCCACCCGGCTGGCCGGCGGGCCTCTGCCGCTGCGGCTCTACTACCACGGCAACGTGTTCCGCAATAGCCGGCGGGAGGAGGGCTCCTACAGCAGCCAGGAGTTTTTCCAGTCGGGGGTGGAGCTCATCGGCGCGGGCGGATGGCTAGCCGACGCTGAGATCTTGCTGCTTTTGGCCGATTGCGTGCGCGCTGTTGGCCTCAGCAACTGGACATTGCTGTTGGGAGATGTGGGCCTGACCGAGAGCCTGCTTAACTCGGTTACTCCCAAGGCCCAGGCGGCGGTGCGCCGCGCCATTGCCCAGCTTGACTACGTTTACCTAGAATCAGCCCCCCTGCCGGAGGCGGCCCGCCAGATTGGCTTGCAGATTCTGGGATTGCGCGGCCAGCCTGAGCAGGTCCTACCTCAGCTTGCCCAGCTTCCTGTGCCCCCGGAGCGGCTGCGGGATCTGCGGCAGTTGTGCCAAATCCTGGAAGCCCGGCAGGTGCGGGTGGTGCTGGATCTAAGCTTGCTGCAAACTCTGGCCTACTACACCGGCATTGTCTTCCAGGCAGTGGTGGGAGGAGAGGTCATTGCCCTGGGCGGGCGCTACGACCAGCTCTATGCTCTCTACAGCCCTCAGCAAGTTGAGCAGCCAGGGATCGGCTTTACCCTCCTGCCCGATACGCTGCTGCGGCTCTTGCCCCCCGACCCCCCAGCCGAGGCAATGGGCTGCCAGCGGTTGGTGGTGCCGCTGGTGCCGGCAGGGATCCCGGCAGCGCTGGCCTTGGCCGCCCGCTGGCGGGAGTCAGAGGCCGTGGAGCTGGAGCTGCTGGATCGCCCTCCTGAAGAGATCGAGGCCTATGCCCGCCAGTGTCGGATCCCGGAGATTGCCTGGGTGCAGGCTGATGGCAGCTACCACATCTCCCCCGTGGACTAATCCCAATCAAATGTCCAGAGCCGCCAGTTCCAACTGGCCACTGTGGGCCTCGATGAACTCCCGCCGCGGGCCAACGGCATCCCCCATGAGGATGGTGAAAATGCGATCCGCCTCTGCGGCGTCTTCGATGGTAATCTGCTTGAGGACGCGCGTTGCCGGGTTCATGGTGGTTTCCCAGAGCTGCTCTGGCATCATTTCCCCCAAGCCCTTGAAGCGCTGGATGGTGTACTTGGTGTTGGCCGGCAGGCTGCGCAGGACTTGCTCTTTCTCGGCCTCGTTGTAGCAGTAGCGCACATTGTTGCGGCCCCACTCAATCTTATAGAGGGGCGGGCAGGCAATGTAGACGTAGCCCTGCTCCAAGAGCGCCTTCTGATAGCGGTAAAAGAAGGTGAGCAGCAGGGTGCGGATGTGACTGCCATCCACATCGGCGTCAGTCATGAGGATGATGCGGTGGTAGCGCAGTTGGCTGGGATCGAACTCCTCGCCCTTGACCCCCAGGCCCAGCGCTGTAATCAGGGCCTGAATCTCGGCGTTTTTGTAGATCTTGGCGGGATCTGCCTTCTCGATGTTGAGGATCTTGCCCCGCAAAGGCAGCACCGCCTGAAACTGGCGATCCCGTCCCTGCTTGGCGCTGCCCCCTGCCGAGTCGCCCTCCACCAAGTACACCTCTGACTCCGCCGGATCCCGGCAACTGCAGTCAGCCAGTTTCCCCGGCAGTGTGGAAGATTCCAGAGCCGACTTGCGGCGTACCAGCTCCCGGGCCCGGCGGGCAGCTTCGGCCGCGTTGAAGGACTGGATGGCCTTATCGACGATCCCCCTGGCCACGTTGGGGTTGAACTCCAGATATTCCGTGAGGGCCTCGGAGACAATGGTTTGGACGATGCCCCGCACCTCGGTGTTGCCCAGCTTGGTTTTGGTTTGCCCCTCAAACTCGGGGTTAGGCACCTTGA
Organism: Synechococcus sp. H60.2; assembly: GCF_047462315.1. Taxonomy (NCBI): domain Bacteria; kingdom Bacillati; phylum Cyanobacteriota; class Cyanophyceae; order Synechococcales; family Synechococcaceae; genus Synechococcus; species Synechococcus sp. H60.2. Next base: position 16,745 of record NZ_JANSIZ010000008.1, read on the forward strand.
CCGAGACGATCGCCGTCAGGCCCTCCCGCACGTTTTCTCCCGCCAGGTTGCTGTCGGACTCTTTGAGTTTGTTGAGCTTGCGGGCTTGGCTGTTGATGGTAAGGGTAAGGGCAGTCTTCAGCCCCTCCAAGTGGGTGCCCCCTTCGGTGGTGCGGATGTTGTTGGCAAAGCCAATCAACGTATCGGTATAGACATCTGCGCACCACTGCAGAGCCGCTTCGACCTCGACGCCATCCCGCTCTCCGCGCACATAGACAATGTCGGGGTGGATGGGGGTTTTTTCGTGGTTGATGAAGGCCACATATTCCTTGATGCCGCCCGCAAATTGATAGGTTTCCCGCTGAGGCGGATCCCGCCGCAGATCACTAAAGATGATTTTCAAGCCGGCATTGAGGTAGGCCAGCTCGCGTAGACGAGCAGCCAGCACGGCATAGTCAAACTCCCGCTCCGGAAAGATAAGCTCATCTGGCTTGAAGCGCACCTCGGTGCCCCGCCGCTGGGAACCCACCGGCTGCGGCTCGGATTTGAGGGATCCCACCACCGCCCCTCGCTCAAAGCGCTGGAAGTAAACTTTGCCCTCCCGCCAGACTCTGGCCTCCAACCACTCCGAGAGGGCATTCACCACCGACACCCCAACGCCGTGCAGCCCCCCGGAGACCTTGTAGCCGCCCCCTCCAAACTTGCCGCCGGCGTGCAACACCGTCATGACCGTCACCAACGCCGACTGCCCGGTTTTGGGGTGGATGTCTACCGGGATGCCGCGGCCATTGTCCAGAACCGACACCGAGCCATCGGGGTGGAGGGTGACCTCAATCTCGTCGCAATAGCCGGCCAGGGCCTCATCGACGGAGTTGTCCACCACCTCATACACCAGGTGGTGCAATCCCTTCGGCCCGGTGGAGCCAATGTACATGCCAGGCCGCCTGCGCACAGCCTCCAAGCCTTCCAAAACTTGGATCTGCTCTGCACCGTAGTTCTCCGTCATTCGTAACTCCAATCCTGAAGAGAGATACCGGCCCCCGCCAACCTGAATCCAGAGAAATTGACGCCAGAAGCCAGAGATGATCCAAATCCCAAAAACCTGCCCCTATAATAGCACAAAAGCCTAGAACGGCCACGCAGCCGCTTCTGAGGGCAAACTTTGGCAGGGGATGCAGGGATGGAGATCAGTTTCTTGCCCAATCCTGGCCGAGAAAGCTCTCCACCAATCCCGGCGGCGGCTGCACCTGCAGCTCACCGTTTTCCAGATCCACAACCGGCACCAGAGCTTTCACAAAGGGGATCAACACCTGCCGCTGGTCGGGGGTAGAGATCTCCAGCACATCTTGGCCAGCGGCCCAGATTGCCGAGACATGTCCCAGCAGCCGACCCTGATGGTAGACGGCTAGGCCAATGAGATCGGAGTAGTGGTACTCCTCCGGCTCGAGGGGCAGGCGCTGGGAAGCCGGTACCAACACCTTGGCCCCCACCCAAGCCTCTGCTGCCGTTCGATCGGGGATCCCTTCCAGCCGCACCAAGTACAAGCCCTTGGCGGGAAAAAACTGGCCCTCAATCAAAGGATGCAACAGAGGCTCCGGATCGCTATCCCGCTGCAGCCAGCGCGGCCCTGGCTCAGTGAGGCGCTCTGGAAAATCCGACCAGCACTTAACCCGTAGCCAGCCCCGCAGTCCATGAGCGGCCACCACCTGCCCCACCACTAGCCAAGCGGGATCCCCTCCATGTTGGGCAGAAGCTACCATAGCTGTCGCTACTAGTCGAGCTGAGGAAAGTTCACCTCGGTCGGGAAAGCCGTGGAGGTGCCCAACTTTTGGGAAGCCCCAGAAGCGCGGGATCCGGATCCCTGCCCTTCCTTGGCCACATCCACCATCGAGAGCAGCCCTTGCAGGGTAGCGGGGATGGAATTGGGATCCATAAAGATTACCTTGGCGCTGGGGCTGCTGCCCACCTTGAGACCCATATCGATGTAGTTTTGCGCCATCAAGTATTGCAGCGCGTTGGCTGCCTCTGGGTTTTCCTGCAAAGTAGCGGCAATGGTTTTGATAGCCTCAGCCGTACCCTCGGCCAGCAGCAGCCGCTCGCGCTTCTCAGCTTCTGCTCGCAACAACTGCGCCTTGGCAGCCCCCGCTGCTTGGTTGATGCTGGCCTGCTGTTCCCCCTCGGATTTGAGAATGGCCGCTCGCTTCTCCCGTTCGGCAGCCATTTGCTTTTCCATCGAGTCTTGCACCGTCTTAGAGGGCTGGATATCCCTGACTTCTACGCGGGTGATCTTGATCCCCCAGGGATCGGTGGCCTCGTCCAGTTCTGTCAAAAGGCGGGCGTTGATCTCGGCGCGGGAGGAAAAGGTTTGATCCAAGTCCATGCGGCCAATTTCGGCACGCAAGGCCGTCAGCACCAAGTTCACCAAAGCCCGCTGTACATCCTCTACGGCGTAGCGGGCCTTGATCATATCCGTGATGCGCCAGTAAACCACCGCATCCGCCATCAAAGAAACGTTGTCGCTGGTGATGCACTGCTGCGGTGGCACGTCCAGCACCTTCTCGCGAATGGTTTCCTTAAACACAATCCTGTCGATGGGAGGAAAAATGATGTGCAACCCGGGTGTCAGCTTGCGGTGAAACCTCCCCAAACGCTCTACCAGCGCCTCATAGCCCTGGCTGATGATCTTGACCGAGTTGAACAGGTAGCCGATAAAGATGAGGGCAAGGGCGGCTAAGATGCCAGGCATAGGGCTCTTCTCCTAACAGAGGGTTCAGCCCCCATTCTAGACGGCTGCTGGGACTGCTCCCTTCCCCCTTCGACACGTCTCAGCCTCAATAGACAATAGAGAGGGGAGGCGTGAACAGGATAGTTAGAGCTGCGGATTTCTTGTTGGGGCTGCAATCTTATCCAGTAGAAAGCTTGTGGGGGGATCCCGTCTATGAAACTGGACAGCAGGAACCTAGAAGTTGGCCTGAACAAAATCTACGACGTTATTGTTGCCGGTGGTGGCGCAGGGGGGCTGTCGGCAGCCATTTACCTGGCCCGCTACGGCTTGAGCTGCCTGGTGGTGGAAAAGAGCAGAGGCCGCTCTTTTTGGATGCAGGATTTGCGCAACTATCTGGGCCTGCCGCCAAACACGCCAGGACGAGAGCTGTTGCGACAGGGGAGGGAGCACGCCCTCAGCTTGGGGGTGGACTATCTATGGGGCTTTGTGGAAGATGTCACAGATGAGGGAGACCTTTTTGCTGTCAAGGTCAAAGTAAGAAAAGTCAACAGTATCTACCCTGTTTTTCGCAGCAAATATTTGATTGCAGCAACGGGCATTATCGATTATTTGCCCCAATTGCCTGATATGCAAAATGTCTACGAATATGCAGGCTACTCGCTTCATGTCTGCATGATTTGCGATGGTTACGAAATGCGGGATCAGAAGGCAGTTTTGATTGTCAATTCAGAAGATCGGATTAATACGGCTTTTGTCCTCAACTGGTTTACGCCTTATATCTCGGTGTTGACTCACGGCCTCTGCTCGGTCGGCCCTGAAATGCGCCAAAAACTGGCGGAGCACGGCTATCCCCTTTACGAGTCTCCCATTCGCCGCTTTCTGGGCGAGAACCACCAGATGCGGGGCGTGGAGCTCGAGGATGGCACCTACATCGAGGCAACCACCGGCCTGGTGGCCATGGGAGCCAAATACCACAACGACTATTTGAAAGGGATCCCGAACTTACGCTGGCAGGGCGAAAACCTCGTGACCGACGAGTGGTGCCGCACCACCCATCCGCGGCTCTTCGCGGTAGGGGATTTGAAGCAGGGCCTCAACCAGGTGTCGATTGCCGTCGCCGATGGGGCGCTGGCTGCAACGGCCATTTGGCGGGACATCCGCCGGGCCTCTCCTCTTCGTAAATGGGAAGAGCGCCTGCGCTCTTAGTTTGGGCTCATTCCGCCCTCTTGAGGGAGTTGGGATGGCCTTCTGCCCTATGATTGTTGCGAAGCCCCGAGCAACTCCCATGCATTCTCTGAAAGTGGCGATCTTTTTTTGGGTTTTCCTATTGGTAGGGCTGCATTACTACGCGGTAGAGGCCCAGTCTTTTTTTGATCTAAACCTGACTCTAACCTCAGAATACGATCCTATTCTCCCGATCGAGAGCGTTCGCGTTGTGCGCGGCAGCAATCCCCAAGACCTGCTGGTTTATCTATCGGCTCCTTCTGCTGCCTGGGTTCACCAAGAGCGGGTGAACGGGCATTATTTAATTGATATTCCCTATGCAGTCATCACCCGCTCGACAACGGTTGAAGTTGCTGCGGGGCTGCCCTATCGGCTGAGCTGGGGCAACCGAGACGAACAGACTGGGCGCCTGCTGATCACCCCTGCACCTGCCCAGGTAGAGGTCTTTTTGCAGCATGGCTGGACAGCGGATCCCACTTTGCTCGATCCGCTGGAAAATAGCTGGCCTTTGCAACTGACTTTGGAAGAGGCGCTGGGGCCTTTGTTGGAAGTACCACCTCGCTCTGCCTTTCTCACCATTGACGATGGACCTTGGCCTCAGTCCACACCTCGCCTTTTGCAAGTTTTGGATCAGCTACAAGTGCCGGCTACATTCTTTCTCATCGGCAATCACGTTTCTCGCTTTCCAGAGCTGGCCAAAGCCATTCAAACCCACCACCACACGATAGCTAACCACACGTTTACTCACGACTATCAACGCCTCTACAGCAGCGACGAGATATTCTATGCCGAGGTGGATCAGACAACCCAATTGCTCAAGAGGTTGGGCTTGGATCCCCAACTGGTGGTTCGCCCACCGGGCGGTTTTCGCCTAGACTCTGCTTTACGTCGCGCTTTGGAACAGGCAGGGTATCGGGTTCTCTACTGGAACCTCAGTCCCGAGGATGCCTATGCTGGCCAAACAGCAGACCAGCTTTTGGAGCGGGTTCGCTCCCAGTTGTCGGTGATGAAAGCCTCTGAACAACCCCTGGTTTTGCTGCTGCACGACCGCTGGCCCCATACTGCAGAAGCTTTGCCAGATATCGTTGCTGCGGTTGAAGAGGCAGGCTATCGCTTTTTGCCCTGGCCCAGTTCTAGAGATCCTGCTTGAGGAAACCGCCAACTGTCTCTTAGAAAAACCGGGCAATCTCTTAGAATCTTAGGGTCGAGGAGTGGGGAAGTATGCGAAAGCCCTTGGATTGCTGGGCTCGGATAAGTTGGGGAGCAGCCTTGGCTCTGACGCTACCGCTTGCTGTTCACTCTGCCTACCCCCAGCCGCTGCTTCCGCTGTTGCCGGCTGTTTCTGAGGGGGGCAGCGCGCGCGAAGGAGTTGTTGCCCTATTTCGTCAATCCATCTGGTGGGAGTTCATCCGCGGCAATCGCGGCGAAAACCTGCGCCTGTTTGCAGCCAGCCGCACCGCTTCTGAGCGTCAGGATGTGGTGGCCGTGTTTGAAATCCAGCGGCAGCCGACAGTGGAGCCAGTGGTGCGGGTTCTCAGCTTTGGACATCAGGGAGGATACGATTTTCGCCTGCTCCACACGGCTGAGCCGATCCCCGGACGGTTGGTGGAGGCGCAGCTGCGCACCGACATCACCTCCAGCGCCCAGCCCAAGCTGGTGCTGCTCACCGAGCGAGGGGGCATTAGCCTGCTGCGGTCTGTCTTGGTCTTGGAACACCGAGCGGAGGGGTTTGTGCCGCTGCTGAGCGTGACAGATTTAAACAATGCCAGCTTGCGGGTCAGCTCCCAAGGGATCCTGGTCATCTCCAGCGTGCCGGGAGCTAACCGCGACTTGCGCGCCACCCTTTACCAGTGGGAGGGAGATGGCTTTGTCCGCCGTGATCTGTAGCATCCCAAGTCTGGCGACAAGGCATAGACCGCCGGGATTCGTTTCGAATTGCCGCGAAGCAGTCCCCTGCCACTCCCCTCTCCCACGGGGAGAGAGATTGGGGGTGAGGGAAACGTCTCCAGCCTATTGAGGGTGACCAGAGAGCTGCTGAGCCTGCCAGCAGACGCCCAGGCTGGGCGCTTGGCCCACCTGCCAGAGAAACAGGCTTTCGGCTCCCAGGGGATCCAGGCTCCAGGGATCCAGGTCAGACCCAAACCACCCGTAGGGATCGACAGGGGCAGGTTGGCCAGAGTTGGTTTGATCAAGGCGGCGCACCTCAAAATGGAGATGGGGCCCACTGGCACAGCCGCTGTCGCCCGAGAGGCCGATTACGTCCCCTGCCGCCACTCTCTGTCCCTCCTGCACCCGGATTTGGCTGAGGTGGGCGTAGAGGGTTTCCAAGCCGGCTGGCTCGTGCCGAATGCGCACCCGCAACCCCCTGACCGGGCGGCCCAAGCTGGGACACAAAAACTGCGGCTCTTGACGCGCCAAGATAACCCGTCCCGAAGCGGCGGCCAAGATCGGCGTACCCACCGGCATGGCCCAGTCGTAGCCGGCGTGGCCATCGCTTTTGCCGCAGGGGTGTAACGGGCCAGGGAGCCAAACTTGGCCTTGCCCACTGACAAAGCGTCCGTTGCCATCTTTCTCTCCCAGGGGCATATCGTGGTCGAAAAGGTTGGTGACGGGAAATTCCCCGACAAAGGGCTTGTGCAACAACGGCCACTGGGGCGGCGGCGGATCCCCATCGGCAGAGCGATGGCTCTCCAGCGCCAGCCGATAGTTCTCCAGCTCCTGACGCTGGGCGGGATCTGGCGACCGCTGCAGCAGGAGATCCACCAGGCGCAGGGCCTGAGACCAGTCCCGGCGCTCGACAGCCCGGCTCAACTGGGCGTACACCCCCACCAGGGATCCCGGCGGTGGGGAGGAGGGTGAGCCCTGGGGAAAACCGGGCGAGATGTTTACGAATTGATACAATAGGCAGCAAAATATCAGCAGTGTCACCCTTAGCCGTTGTGATGCTTCTATCCAAGGGGCCCTCCCCAGCAGACCAGACGGTTTGTCGTTGGCGTCCGGCCCCCTTCCGCCCTCTGCTTCTCTGCGCAGCCACTGCCCAGATGGCGGGAAAGCAGAGCGGCTGTGATTGACCACCCTCTGGGAGTTTCTCATGCGTTGGCTGTCATCCTCTGCTGTTCTCGTCAGCTTGCCTCTCCAGTTTGGAGTTTGGCAAATATTTCCGCCCCTGCTGGCTTCGATTGGGGGGCTGCTGGAAACCTTGGCCCTGGGTTTGCACATTCTGTCTTTATTTTTTGGATTGGCGGGCTTGCTTTGGGTTGTACCCCATCCCGAATGGGTGGCCAGTTTGCCCCCCATCGGCCTACAAGCCTTTTCCCTGAGCATGGCCAATGGTGGTGTTACCTACATGGTGTCTGGAGCGCTGGCGGCGGCTTTGATGGGATCCCGACTGTTGGGGGTGCGGCGCCTGTTGATGTTTTTGATCCCGGCGGTGGGCATTTCCTTGGCCAGCGAGCTGCTGGGTACCAGCACGGGGATCCCCTTTGGCGACTACGGCTACCTCAGTGGGCTGGGCTACAAGATTGCCGGGCTGGTTCCCTTCACGATCCCTTTGTCTTGGTTTTACGTGGGGCTGTCGTCCTACCTGTTGGCGCGGGTGGCCCTGCAAGCAGGTCGCCACTGGCTGATCCACTGCGAGGCCATCCTGTTGGGGGCGCTGCTGCTCACTGCCTGGGACTTTGTTCTGGATCCGGCCATGACCCGCGGCTTGATTCCCTTTTGGACTTGGTTTCAGCCGGGGCCCTTCTTTGGCATGCCGCTGCAGAACTTTGGCGGTTGGATGCTGACCGGAGCGGCCTTTATGACCGTAGCCAACCTCCTCTGGGGGAAAGATCAGCCTGTGTTGAACCGCCGCCAGTTGTTGGGGCCACTGGTGCTTTATGTAGCCAATTTTGCCTTTGCCCTGCTGATGAGCCTGGGATCCGGCATTTTCGCGCCAGCGGGGCTAGGCCTGTTGCTGGGCTTGGGGCCAGCCTTAGGGTTGTGGTGGAACGCCCCGCCTGCACTTGAGGATCCCTGCCATCCCGAAGCGGTTGAAGGGGAGGCAGCTCGAACCTGGCAGGCGCTGGAGGATCCTGGCTGGGCGAGGGTGAAATAGCTGCCTGGCGTAGTTAGGAGGGAGCAACAGTGCCCTGGCCCTTTCGGTGCTCACCCCTCTTGCTGGCCTATATCTGACTGGACGCAGGTGGGACGGCAGAGTTGTCGGCTATTGGGAGCCACGAGCCCAAGTCGCGGCGGCGGTGGTGTTTATTTAACTGCTGCCGCCGTGGCCAGATTTTTTTTCTGGATGAGGCAAAGTGGAAGCCGGTTCCGTTCCCTTTGATTTGTCCTGTAGCAAGCCGATCAGCAAGCAGGCCACCCCAAGGTTGATGGCCACATCCGCCACGTTAAACACCGGAAAGCGAATCCAAACCAGATTAAAAAAATCCACCACGTAGCCGTTGAGAAAGCGGTCGATGCCGTTCCCTACCGCTCCTGCCCAGACCAGACCGTAGCCTGCCTGTTCCCAACGGCCCAGGCTGCCGCCGCGAATCGCCAGCAGCGCCAGCGCCACCGCTACCCCCAACGAGACCCACTTGAGAAACTCTGTTGAATCGGCAAACAGGCTCCAGGCGGCGCCGGTATTCTCCACATAGGTAAGGTGAAACACCCCCGGCCACAGCTCGATTTCCGGCCCCGGCAGCAGCCGCTCCACCGCCCAGCGCTTGGTCGCCTGATCCAGGATCACGCCCAGGATCCCGGCCAGCCAAAAGCCCGTGTTTTTCATGCTCTTTTGCTTCACCACGTCCACTGGCAATAGCGCTCAGAGGAGCACTTTTCCCATCCTGACATTCTCTCTCCTACCTGTGGGTGACAAACTGCAGGGGCAAGGCTTGGGGGTTCATCTGGCTGGAGAGCTCAATAAGGACAAAGAAAAGCACCCGCCTGGCTGAGCCAGACGGGGATCCCACAGTCCAGATAAAGAGAGCCAGAGCGGCTACCGACCCTGTTGCTCCAGGGATCGGCGCAACTCACTGGCCATCTGCAGAAACTCTTGCGGATTGCCCGCCTTGCCGTAGGAGGAGCGATCTTCAACCTTTTTGCCACTGCCTTGGCGGGTGCGGGTGTTGAGCAAAGAGCTGGCCATTTCCATGAACTTGGCAGGGTTTCCTTCGCTGCTGCCCCGCATCACAGAGGTTCGTCCGGCACGAGTCACTGCCATAGCTACCTTGATTCTCAGAAACGAGATGCTTGTTCATATCTTCCCACAAGGGATCCCAAACCCGCCAGGCCCAGCGCTCTATGAGGTGAAGAATTGTTAGAGATAGCCGTGGCTTCTCAGGCCTTGCATCACCAGCTCAATACACTCGGAGATGCTTCGCTCAGCGGTTTTGCACACCACCTCCGGGCATTCTGGTGGCTCGTAGGGATCGTCGATGCCGGTAAAGTGCTGGATGAGCCCTGCTCGCGCTTTGCGGTAGAGGCCTTTCACATCCCGACGTTCGCACACCTCCAGGGGGGCATCCACAAAGACCTCGATAAAGTTGCCGATGCGCTGCCGCACCTCTTGCCGGGTGGCCCGATAAGGGGAAATGGCCGAGACCAGTACGATTACCCCGTGGCGGGTCAGCATCTCGGCCACAAAGCCAATGCGGCGAACGTTCTCATCCCGATCTTCTTTGCCAAACCCCAGCCCCTTGGTGAGGTGTTGCCGCACCAGGTCACCGTCGAGCACTTCCACCGGCAACGCCAGAGCTTGCAACTGCTGGGCCACGCCGCAACTCAGGGTGGTTTTGCCCGCCCCACTTAGCCCCGTAAACCAGACTGTTACCCCCCGTCGCCCCATGGGTGTGGATCTCCTTGCCAGAATATCATCCCCGGCCAGAGTGATACACTCGAAACACTGTCCATTCTCCCTCTGCCATGCCGCCGTTAAGCGCTTCTCTTGTCGATGCCACCTTGGGATCTGCGACAACCGCCGAGCTGTTCAATCGGCATGTGATGTCCACCTATGCTCGCTACCCTTTGACCTTGGTGCGGGGGGAAGGCTGCCGGGTTTGGGATGAGGAGGGACGGGAGTACCTGGATTTTGTGGCAGGCATTGCTACCTGCACCCTGGGACATGCCCACCCCGCTTGGATTCAGGCCCTCACCCAGCAGGCACAACAGTTGCACCATGTTTCCAACCTCTACTACAACCGACCCCAGGCGCAACTGGCCCAATGGCTGACCCAGCACTCCTGTGCTGACAAGGTGTTTTTCTGCAACTCAGGGGCAGAAGCCAATGAAGGCGCCATCAAGCTAGCCCGCAAATACGCCCATACGGTGCGCGGGATCCAAGATCCGGTGATCCTCACCGCCCAGGCCAGCTTTCATGGACGCACCCTGGCTGCCCTCACGGCCACCGGCCAGCCCAAGTACCAGAAAGACTTTGCTCCCTTGGTGCCTGGCTTTGATTACGTTCCCTACAACGATATCGAGGGTACGGCAGCGGTGCTGGAGCGCTGGGGCGAGCGGGTGTGTGCCGTGCTGCTGGAGCCGCTGCAGGGGGAGGGAGGGGTTGTGCCCGGGGATCCTGCCTACTTTCAGTGGCTGCGCCGGGTCTGCAGTGAGCGGGGCATTCTGCTGATGTTGGATGAGGTGCAGGTGGGGATGGGCCGCACCGGCAGGCTCTGGGGCTACTGCAACCTGGGAATCGAGCCGGATGTGTTTACCCTGGCCAAGGGCTTGGCGGGTGGGATCCCGATTGGCGCCCTCTTGGCCAAAGAGTTTTGTGCCGTGTTTCAGCCGGGGGATCACGCCAGCACCTTTGGCGGCAATCCCTTGGCCTGTGCGGTGGGCTTGGCGGTTTGCCACACCCTAATGGCGGAGAGCTTGGTGTGGAATGCCCAGCAGACGGGGGACTATCTGCGCCAGGGTCTATCCCGCTTGGCGGAGCAGTTCCCCCAGCTTGTGCAGGAGGTGCGCGGCTGGGGCCTGATCCAGGGCCTGGTCATGCGGATCCCGGCGGCTGAGGTGGTCAGGGCAGCTCTGGAGCAGGGACTACTGCTGGTGCCAGCGGGATCGCAAGTGGTGCGCTTTGTGCCCCCCTTGATCGTCACGCCAAAGGAGATTGACGAGGCGCTGGCGCAGCTGGAATCGGCTCTGCAGAGCTTAGCCGTTGGCGACAGCGGAACGGAGTCCCTGAAAGCCTAGCTCTGCCAGACCTGCTGCAAGAACGCCTGCAGCCACTGGCGGGCCTCATGGGGCAAGGGATCCCTGGCCTGCTCGAGCAGGGGCAGTACCTCCTCCGCGTAGGCCGCAACAAAGCCGTCAGCCGGCCAGAGCAAGTCCGAGGTAGATCGCAGGTTCCACACTTGGGATCCCTGCTGGAGCAACAGGGGCCGTACCCAGAGGAGGGCTGGGGATCCCGCCTCAAGAGGGTGAAGAGAAACCTGAATCAGCTCCCCATAGAGCGTGGCTTGCGGCCCCGGCAGAGCTAGAAGGCGGCGGGGCGAGGTGGGGGCACTCTCTACTTCCGTCCCAGCAGGCAGAGGACGTCCTCTAAGGGGGGGCTCCTCACTGGAGCCACATTGAGCAGGCAGACAGGGCCATAGCGTCATGGGACGGCAGGCTTTCCCTGAGGAATGAACGAGACAAACTACACCGGATCTTACGCCTTCTCAGGTTCTGCGAGGGGATCGCCAATCTTGTGGCATGGTGGCAGGTAGCTTCTTTAGCAGACTTGGACGGATCCCGCCATGATGCACACCTTTATCCCGCCCCACCGCTTTTTTCCCTACCTGACCTGGACGGAGATCCAGGCCATGCCCCACAAAGAGAAGGTGGTGATCATCCAGCCCGTAGCCTCGATCGAGCAGCATGGGCCCCACCTGCCCTTGGTGGTGGATGCCTGCATCGGCACGGCAATCATCGGGCGGGCTATGGAAAAACTGGAGCCGGAGATCCCCGCTTACGTTCTGCCCACCCAGTGCTATGGCAAGGCCAACGAGCACTGGCATTTCCCAGGCACCATCACCCTCTCAGCCCAAACCCTGATGGCCCTGCTAACCGAAGTGGCTGAAAGCATTTACCGGGCCGGGTTTCGCAAGCTGGTGTTCCTCAACTCCCACGGTGGCCAACCTGAGGTGCTGCAGATTGTGGCCCGCGACCTGCACCAGAAGTACGAAGATTTCCTCCTTTTCCCCATCTCCGTCTGGCGCGTTCCCCACCAAGGCCAGGAGCTGATGACCCCGAAAGAACGGGAACTGGGCATCCATGCCGGCGACGGCGAGACCAGCATGCTGATGTACCTGTTGCCCGAGACGGTACGAACTGACCGCTTGGTCTGCGAGTACCCTCAGGATCTGCCGGAAGACAGCCTGATTAGCCTGGAAGGGCGGATCTCTTTTGCCTGGACAACTCGCGACCTCAGCCGGAGTGGTGTCCTGGGGGATGCCACGGCCGCCACGCCGGAAAAAGGCAAACTTTTGGTGGAGTCCATGGCCGATGGCTGGGTGCGGCTGATCCGGGATCTGTACAAGTTCCAACAGCCCCAGGCTTGGCGCAAAGACCCGCTGCCAAGGTAGGGATCCCGGCAGATGTCTCCTTGTGAGGCTTCTGGCCAGCCCAGCCTGCTTCTCAGGAGCGGAAGCAGCGACTTTGCCAGGACGGGTGATAGGCTTGAGGGAAAGTTCCCCTACCCTGTGAGGGGAGAGCAATGGTTCTTGCCTCAAAGCCAGCCACCCCTCCCATCCTCGAGCGGCACGACGCCACTTGGCAGGACTACCTGACCATTGGCAACCATCCCACCTTGGACTGGCAGAAGATTTCTTTTTACCAGGGCTGGTTGTGGGTCAACATGGGCAAGGAAGGGCCAGAGCACGCCTCCGTCAGCGATCTGATGACGGCCATTTTTTTCGCTTGGGCCTTTCTACACCCGGATGTGCCCCTGCAGTCCTACGGTCGCTGTCTGATTGAGTACCCAGAAACCCATGCCTGCGCCCCTGACCTAGTGCTCTACAAAGGGGAGAACATCCCCAGGTACCAAGCTGGCGAGCCGCGGCGGATTGATTTGCGTTTCCAAAGACCCCCTGACCTGGTGGGCGAGATTGCCGACACTACCCTTGCTCTCGACCTGGACGAGCAGAAGCAGCTTTATGCCAGCCTGAGGATTCCTGAGTACTGGGTCATCGATGTCAAGGGGCGGCGCGTTTTTGCCTTTGCCCTGGCCGAGGATGGACGCTATCGGGCCATTGCCCAGTCGCAGGTGCTGGCGGGCCTGCCGATAGCCCTGCTTGAGCAAGCTCTGGAACGCCTGGCCAGCCAGACCAACACTGCTGCCGCCAACTGGCTCCTGCAACAGCTCCAACGCCAGGCTTAAAGCTATCAGGGCGTTTGGGCCCGCTTGATGATGAGATGGCGGTTTTTGTCCACCGCGATCCAGCCCTGCTGGCGGAAACGGTTCAAAAGACGGGTGATGGTGACGCGGGTAGTGCCGATGGCATTGGCCAAGTCTTGGTGGGTAAGGCGCACCTGCAGGCGCACCCCTGTCGCAATTGGGGATCCCAACTCCACCGCCAATAGGGAGAGCAACTGGCGCAGCCGATCCTCCACCCGCCGCCGCCCGGCTAGGGCCAGCAGCGCTTCGGTTTGGCGCAGCCGCCGCACCAACTGCTTGAGCAGCCCCTGGCTCAGGGTTTCTGAGGCTTCCACCTCGGCTGCCGACAGCCGCAGCACGTCAACCGCCGTCAATGCCTTAGCTTGGTAGGGATCCAACATCGTCAGCGGGGATCCCAGCGGCATGGAGGGGCCGGCAAATCCCAACAGCGCCTCGCCACCATTGGGATAAAGAGTAGTCAATTGCACCACGCCTCGGCAGACAATCACCCACTCCTCGGGAAACAGGGGAATGACCTGTCCGGGAGCGTAGGGCGAGAGGCTGCGGCCTCGGTAGAGGTCTTCTAGCAATTGCCGCTCCCCTACAGGTAGACTGGCTGCAGAATAGCTGGACATGGCTTCAGGCATAGGCTGGCTCCGCTAGGGCAAACTGGGCACACTGGTCGTTGGGCTTCCCCCTGCCAATAACAGCATGGAGTTGGGGTCGAGGATAAGTGTTCCCGACAACACCTTATCGCTTGCCTCTTCGACGGAAGTAAAGGAGAGGTTATGCTTGGGTTAAGTCTTGCCACACAGAGGGCAGAACTAGGAGCGACGACGATCCGGTAGGATAGAAGTGCCAAGCTCAACCCTTCAGGAGACCTGCCGTGACGCTGATGGTTCGCGTGATCACCCCCGACCGCATCGTTTGGGATGCCCCTGCTGAGGAAGTGATCCTCCCTGCCACCTCAGGTCAGTTGGGCATCCTCACCAACCATGCCCCTCTCTTGACGGCCATCGGCAACGGTGTGATGCGGGTCAAAGCTGCCGGCAAGTGGTCGGCCATTGCCGTGATGGGTGGATTTGCGGAAGTGGAAAATAACGAGGTAACCGTTCTGGTTAACCGCGCCGAGCGGGGAGAAAAAGTGGACAAGGCCGCAGCTCAGGCCCTCTTGGACGAAGCGAGCAAAGTTTTGAATACCAGCAGCGACAAGCAGGAGCGTTTGCAGGCCAAGTTGGATCAACAGCGAGCCAGAGCTCTGCTGCAAGCGGCGGAGATGGGCAGCAAGAGCTAAGGGATCCCTGCTTCTCTGAGCAGGAGCCGACTCGGTCTCGGCAGGGGATCCTGATGGCGGCTTGGTTTACTCCGGTGGTGGTATGTTCAGTCCTACAGTTGCCGTTCGCGTCAGCGGGACGGAGTCCTTTAGCGCGTCGGCCAGCTTGAAGATTGGCCAGGTGGCAGCAGCGGCGGGCTTACCGGTGCGCACGGTGCGCTACTACGAGTCGCTGGGCCTGCTGAAGCCAACGGTGCAGCGGTCGGAGTCCAGCTATCGCCTCTTCCATCCGGCAGTGCTGGGACGGCTGGCTTTCATTCGCCGCTGCCAAAGCCTGGGGCTAAGCCTGGAAGAAATTGGCCAGATCCTGCAGGTGTACGACCAGGGGGAACAGCCCTGCCCGGAGATCCGCCAACACCTGCAGGAGAAGCTGCGTCAGATCGAAGAGCGGATGGCGGAGTTGCAAGCTCTAAAAGGCCAAATTGAAAGCCTCCTCTCCGATTGGCGGATCCCAGCGGGATCTCCAGCCGAGGATGACGTGATCTGCCCGATTTTACAAAAGCCAGAGGCCGGCGGTGACAAGGTCGGCAGCCGCTACTCCACAGTTACCGACTTGGCCAGGTTGCGGGGTTGATCCACATCGGCCCCCCGGCGCAGCGCCATGGCGTAGGCAAACAACTGCAGGGGGATGACATTTAAAACTGCCGACAACAGGGGTGTGGTGCTGGGCACCTCGATGACGTGGTCGGCCTTCTCCCGCACCTGGGTATCTTCTGGGTTGATCAGGGCAATCACCCGCCCTCCCCGCGCCTGTACCTGTTCGATGTTGGAGAGCATCTTCTCGTAGACGGGATCGCGGGTGGCAATACACACCACCGGCATGCGCTCGTCGATGAGGGCGATGGGGCCGTGCTTCATCTCCCCTGCCGGGTAGCCCTCCGCGTGGATGTAGCTGACCTCTTTCATTTTCAAGGCTCCCTCCAGGGCTATGGGGGCGTTGACCCAGCGGCCTAGGTAGAGCATGTCGGTGACGTGATGGTACTGTTCCGCCAGGTGGTCGTAGAGGGCAACGTCTTTCAGAAGCAGGCTGATCTTGCCCGGCAGCTCGATCAAAGCTTGCAGGTGGGATCGGATCTGGGTCGGGCTGAGGATCCCTTTGGCCTGGGCCAGTTGCAGGGCCAGCAGGTATCCTGCCACCAGCATGCCGGTAAATACCTTGGTGGAAGCGACGGCGATCTCCGGCCCGGCGTGAATGTAGAGAACTCCGGCATCCGCCAGGCGCGTGGCTTGGGATCCGATGGCGTTGACGATGGCCAGGGTGGGGATCCCTTGGGCGCGGGCCTCGCTCATGGCCGCCAGCGTATCGACGGTCTCGCCCGACTGGGTGAGGGCCACAAGCAGGCTGTGGGGGCGCAGCACCGGCTGGCGGTAGCGAAACTCGGAGGCATGATCCACCTGCACCGGGATGCGGGCCAGGCTCTCGATAAAGTACTTGAGCACCAGGCAGGCGTGCCAGGCGGTGCCGCAGGCCACGGCATGAATCTGCTCCGTCTGGGCCAGTTGCGCCTCTGTTAGCACCAGCTCCTCTAGAGTCACCCGCCCCCCTTCCAGATCCACCCGCCCCCGCAGCGTATCGGTGGTAGTGCGCGGCTGCTCATAGATCTCCTTTTGCATGAAGTGCTTGTAGCCCCCCTTGGCCGCCGAGACGGGATCCCAGGCCACCGTGAGGGGGGTTTTGCGCAGCTCCTCGCCAGTGATGCGCAGGTAGCGCACGCTGGAGTCGGTGAGGATGGCCATCTCCCCATCTTCCAGAAACACCACCCTGCGGGTGTGGCGGACAATGGCGGGCAGATCTGAGGCAACGAAGTTCTCCCCCTCCCCTTCGCCGACGACCACAGCGCCGGCGTTGCCCAGGCGGGCGGCAATCAACCGATCTGGCGCCTCCCGATCCAAAGCCACCACGGCATTTCCCCCCCGCAGTTGCCCCATGACTTTGCCAAAGGCCGTCTCGAAGCAGCCCAGCTCCTCGGTGTAGAGGCCCAGCAGTTGGGCGATGACTTCGGTATCGGTTTGGGAGCGAAAGCCAACCCCTCGCCGCAGCAGCTCTTCCTTCAGCTCCAGGTAGTTCTCCACAATGCCGTTTTGGATAACCACGATGCGCCCGCGCGCGTCGCAGTGGGGGTGAGCATTTTCTTCGCTAACACCGCCGTGGGTGGCCCAGCGGGTGTGGCCAATCCCCACCTTGGCCGTGGGCATGTTGGCGGTAAGCTTCACCAGCAGGTTGTGCAGCTTGCCGGTGGCCCGCACGATCCTCAAGCCCTCTTCTGGATCCACCGTGGCAATGCCGGCAGAATCATAGCCCCGATATTCCAAAGTGCGCAGGCCCTCCAAGAGGATGGGAGCCGCCCACTGAAAGCCCACATAGCCGACAATGCCACACATTCCTCACACCTCAACCTCAGCCACGCCAGCGGTGCAAAGCACCCTATCCGCAAAGCCTACCCCAGCTTCCGGATCCCTTCAATGGCTTTTGCCGCCGCTGCGGGAGCAGACCTCGGCAGGGATCCTGGCTTCCTCCTAGGGAACGGGCTGCTGCTCCTCAAGGGCCAGGGCAAAAGAAACGGGCGCAAAACGGAAGCGATACTCTTGGGCTGCAGCAGGCTGGATCCCGTCTTCTGTTCGCGTAAGCGGGCCGGAGGCCTTAGGGGCGCTGGAGACCAAGTTGCTCAGCCCCAGCACCAGCTCTCGCAGGCCGCGGCGAAATTGGGGATCCCCCGTCAGCTCGTCGATATCGGCGGTGATCTTTTGCGCGTTTTGGAAGGTGATGCGGGCCGAGTCCAGGGTTTGGCGCAAGGTCGCCAGGGTGCCCGGATCGTTGAGGTTGGCGGCAATCTGCTGCAGGTCTTCGGTAGCTTGGGACACGTTCTCCGCCGCCGCTCGCACCTCGGCCAGGATCTGGCGCACATCCGCCTGCAGTTGCGGATCCGTCAGCAGCGGGCGAACTGCGCTCGACATGGCCTGCAAATCGGCACTCACCTGCTGGATGTTCTCCAGGGCGGCACGGAGAGAGGTGCGGTTCTGTTCCACCAGAAGGGTGAATTGATCGGCAGCCGCTTGAAAACTGCGGGCCATTCCTCTCACAGCCCCAGCCGCGTCTTGGATAGCCGTGGCAGCCGAGGTAAATTGCGACAAGTCCAGATCTTCCGTGCGCAGGGCTGCCACCTGCTTTTCCACGGTTTCTGAGAGATCGGCCACGCTGTTGGCGACGCGGGTGATCCCTTCTAGGGTGGCGTTGAGGGTAGCGAAGAACTCGTCGTTGTTGATGCGCGTTACCAGCCGATCCACCTGGATCAACAACTGGCCGAAATCTACCCCCGGTGTGCCCTCCACCACATCGCCAGCGCAGATGATTTGGCTGCGGTCGCAATCGGCTGCCAGCGGGGATCCCGCTGCCGGGGCATCGCGTCGGGGCAGGATATCCATCACCGTCTCCCCCACCAGCCCCGTCTGGGTGGTAACAAACAGGGCGTCGCGGGGGATGGCCAAGGGCTGGTCGATGACCACCTGCACCTCCACTTGGGCCGCCTGGGGCAGGATGCGCTCCACCCGGCCCACGGCTACCCCCCGCAGCCGCACGCTGGAGCCTTCCGCCAGGCCAGATACGTTGGGATAGGTGACGGTAAACTGGAAGCCGCGGCTGCCGAAGCGCAGGTTGTAGATCCACAAGAACAGCCCGGCAAAGCCCAGCACCCCTGCCAGGATCAACAGGCCCACCGCCCCTTCTCGGATTGCTCGCGAACGCATTACACCTGCCCTGCCACTTGAATCGGCCCTTCTACGCTACCGCTGAAAAATTGCCGCACAAAGGGGTTATCGCACGTTTCGATCTGCTGCACGGATCCCTCCCACTGCACCCGCCCCTGGGCCAAGAGCACGATGCGGTCGGTAGCGCGGTAGATGGTGCTGTGCTGGTGGGTCACCACGATGTAGCTCTCGCAAGCTTTTTTCACCCGCTGCAGATCCCGGATGAGGTCTTCAATCACTGTGGAAGCAATGGGATCCAGGCCCGCCGTGGGCTCGTCGTAGAGCAGCAGTTGCGGCTCGTCCTGGGGCAGAGAAGGATCCTCCATAATGGCGCGGGCGAAGCTGGCCCGTTTGCGCATCCCCCCCGAGAGCTCCTCCGGCAGGCTGTTCTCCTTACCCGCCAGCCCCACTGCTTCCAGCTTGGCTGCCACCAGCTCCCGAATGCGTGCCCGCGGCAGCCGCGAGTGCTCGTAGAGCAAAAACCCGACGTTTTCCTCCACCGTCAGCGAGTCGAAGAGGGCCGCCTGCTGAAACACCATCCCCACTCGCAAAGGGGGAGTGGCGCGTTGGGCTTGAATTTCCGACAACGGGATCCCGCACCAGAGCACCTCGCCGGCGTCCGGCTCCGTTAGGCCGGCAATAATGCGCAGCAAGGTCGATTTGCCGGTGCCGGAAGGCCCTACCAGCCCCACGGCCTCACCCCGGTACACCTTCAGATCCACGTGGTCAAGCACCACCGTCGAGCCAAAGCGCTTGGAGACCTGCCGTAGCTCCACCAAGGGTACGGGATCTCCCTTCCCCGCTCCAGACTGGGGTTGGGGACTCTCCGCCGGCGGCTGCTGTTGGCCGTTTATGCTGGTGCCAATGTCCTTTCTGAAGTACTTCGCCCAACACTTCCAGCAGAGCTGCAAGATCAGGGTGCCTCCCTCCCGTGGCTTGCGTTCCATTGCTAGTTTAAGAGCCGTCGCACTACGCGAACAACTTGCTGCTGTTGCCTCCAGCAGCCAAGGCTACGGAGCACCTGCCAGCCTTCGTCTCTTAGGCTTAGATCCTCCTTCTCCACCAGACCTCCCAGGTCCAGGGATCCGGAACAAGCTGTCCGTGAGGCCCCTTAGTCCGGCTGTAGCTCGGGAGCAGGCTCGGCCTCAGGCAGGGGAGCTAGGCTGGCAGGGATCCCTTCGGTCGGGTGCAACTCTCTGAGATCGGCCAGGGTCGGCTGCGGCTGTTCATCGGCTGCCGCGCAGGAGCTTGTACGCTGCGAAAAGCCCCAGACAAACAAAGGCAGCACAGCCACCACCATCCCCCATTCCGGGAGCTCAACTTGGGGGAAAAACACCTCCAGCAGCATGAGGCTTCCCACCAGGGCGATGATGGCAAAGGCAGCATCTTCTAGGCGGGAAAACTCATCCAGCCAGCGCAAAAACAAAGAGGCCATGTAGCGCATCAAGGTGATGCCGAGAATGCCGCCGAGGATGATCACCCAAGCCTTGCGGGAGACGCCCACCGAAGCGGCGATGCTGTCGAAAGAAAAGACTAGATCCGTTAGCTCTACCATCACCAGGGTTTGCCAAAAATTAGCCTGGCGGGTGATGTCTTGCTCGGATCCTTCTTCTTCCCCGCAAAAATGCTGCCAGGCCAGCCAGAGCAGGTAACAGGCCCCGAGAAACTGAGCGGGCGGATACTCCACCAGCCAAACCGCTGCAAACACAATGGCGATGCGAAAACCATAGGCACCGATAATGCCCCAGCGCAAAGCGCGATTTTGTTGCTGAGGAGTGGGCAAATGCTTGACCAAAGCCGCCAGGGCAACGGCGTTATCGGCGGAGAGGGCCGCTTCCAAAAACACCAGAGCCACCACCAAAAAGAGATCTGTCCAAGTGAAGGACTGAATTATCCCTTGAGCAAAAGCCACAGTGGTATCTATTGCCTCAATTGACATAGCAGCAAGCTTCATGTAACCTGGTAAAAAATCGTTCGTTCAGTGCAGCTAACCCCAGACCGCTATCCCAGATCTATCGACAACCCCTTCCAGGAGATTTTTAGGGTCGTTGTCGTTGAGGAAGCGCCCCAAAGACACCTGACAAAAGATACCTGGAGAAGGGATCCATCCCTCAATTCTTGGCAACAGCCTCCCAGCGGAGAAATCCAAAACCCCAGCATGGCCCGAGTATAGCTTGTCCGGCTCAGGATCGTTTTACATTTCTTAACCTTCTCTCTCCTCAGGGGGGGGCAGGCGAAGGCAATCGCGCCGCCAGCCGTTGTCCACAGCGTAGGATCTGGCCTGCCAAAATGGCCGCCCCAAAGCCATTGTCGATGTTCACCACTCCCACCCCCGCTGCACAAGAGTTAAGCATGGTCAGCAGGGCAGCCAAACCTTGGAAGCTGGCCCCGTAGCCGATGCTGGTGGGCACGGCGATTACCGGACAGTCCGCCAGGCCGGCTACCACGCTGGCCAAGGCCCCTTCCATGCCCGCCACCACAATCAGCACATCGGCTTCCAGGGCGGCGCGGTGGTGCAACAGGCGATGGATCCCGGCCACCCCCACATCCCAGAGGCGCTTGACCGCAAACCCGCAAAGCTCGGCGGTGAGAGCGGCCTCTTCGGCTACCGGCACATCGGCGGTGCCAGCGGAGATCACGCTAATCTGACCGGGATGGCTGAGCGCCTTTTGGGGAGGGATCCAACACAGACGGGCCACCTCGGAATACTGTACCTGGGGCAAGCGGCAGCGGATCTGGGCGTACACCTGGGCCTCAACGCGGGTGGCCAAAGCCAGGGATCCCTGCCGGTGCAGCCGTTCCAGGATCTGGGCAATTTGCTCAGGGGTTTTGCCCGGCCCCCACACTGCTTCGGGAAAGCCCGTGCGCAAGGGGCGGTGGTGATCCACGCGGGCGAAGTCTCCCACTGTCTCGAAGGGCAGAAAGCGACAGGCTTGCAGGGCTTGATCGGGAGAGAGCCTCCCTTGAGCCACCGCCTGCAACAGTTCTCGCAAGCTTTGGGTTGGGTCGGCCATAGCTAGGGGATTGAGCAGCTCTACTGGGCCAAAGACCCGCGTGGGAAAAACAACACCGGATGCCAACTTTGCCGCAGGATCTCGCCAGTGAGGCTGCGAACCGACCACTCCCAAAAGCTGCCCACCCGCGGAGAGGCGGTGGCGATGGCAGTTACGTCCTCGGCTGCAGCGGTGGCCAGGATCTCCTGCAGCGGCGATCCCACCCGTACCAGGGCCCGCACCTGCAGCGGCTGCACCTGCTCGCTCAACGGCCCGACTACCTGAGCCAAATCGGCCTCAGCCTTGCGTTTGAGCACCTCCACCGGCGTTCCCTGGTTGCGGCGGGCGCTGGGATCCACCACATAGAGCAGGGTAACCGATTGGCACTGGGAAGTCCCCGGCAGCAGTTGGCCGAGACGGCTGAGCAGTTGCCGGCGCGGCTCCTCAAAGTCAAAAGGCACCAGGAGAGAGCGAAATAGGTGGCGGCTGCGCAGGCGCAGCTCCTCGAGGGTAAAGACGGCCAGCAGTTGCGGGCGCATCACCAGCAGGGGGATGTTCAACCTAGGCAGCAGCTCCACGGTGGTGCTGCCAAACAGTTTTTCGGTGAGCAGGTTGTGGATCCCCATGCCGGTGATCAGCAGGTCGGAGCTGTAAGTTTGGATCCCTTTTAAAATCAGATCCACCGGCTGGCCCACCTGCACCAAAACCTTAGCCTCCAGCCCCTCCGGAATGGTGCCCAAAAGCTGGCGAAACTGGGCCTTCTTGGTTTCTATTTTGGGGGTGGGGTCTTCGGGAAGGCCGATATCGTCATCTTTCCAAATCAGGCTGTGCAAGAAAACAAGGCGTTGAATGCCGTTGCTGTGTAGGGCATCTAAGCACTTGCCAAACCTTTGCAGGCCATCTTGGCAATCGGTTGCAATTAAAACGTTTTTAAACATGAGAGGATAAAGAGGGCAGTGGCCAAACTCGGCTGAAGCTGTCAGCTATCCTAAGCTAACACCCCCCTGCCTTGCTCTTGGAATTGCCGGGGGAACCAGGCACCAGCGGGTTTGCCTTTAGCGATAGGGATCCGCCAGGTTGCGAAACTGGGTGTACTGGCTTTCAAACAAAAGGCGCACGGTGCCGGTGGGGCCGTTGCGGTGCTTGGCGATGATCACCTCGGCAATGCCGCGATCGCTGGTGTTGGGATCGTAGTACTCCGGGCGGTAGATCATCATCACCACATCGGCGTCCTGCTCGATGCTGTTGTGTACCAGCAGGCCGTTGGCCACAAAGTTGTGGTGGCGGGGCATTTCGATGTCGTAAACCGGCTGCGGCTCCCCCGGCTCGCTAATCGACACCACCGGATCCCAAATCAACCCCTCCTGCACCACCACGGCTACTTCCTCTTCCAGTTGCAGCTCGTCGAGGGTTTTCCATCCCTCTGGCGTCAAAAAGGGATGGGTACCGGTGGCGCGAATGGAGAAATTGAGGCGGGTTTTCAGAAGGCAGGTGGGCTGTCGGCCACTGCAAAACACCTTCACCGGCTGTTGGGGCACCAGGCGCCCGCGCCCGTTGAGGCTGAGCAAGCGGGGCAGTTCTGCTGAGGCTGGCAGGGCCGCCAGTTGTTCCAGCCGCCAGAGCTTGCCCCGATCCACGTCCATCACCTGAGTATCCCCCGCCAGGCAGCCGGATTCCCGCAGATCTGCCAGTTGCGGACGCTTATCGGAGCGCGACTCCACTGCCCGGCTGAGCTGAGAGAGCACCAGCACCGGCACCATCAGCTCTTTGGCCAGTGCCTTGAGGCCGCGGGTGATGCGCGACAGCTCCTGTACTCGGTTGTCGGCGGCGGATGCCTGCATCAGTTGCAAGTAGTCGATCAACACCAGCCCCAACGTTCCTCCTTGCTCCGCCTGCAAGCGCCGCGCCTTAGAGCGAATCTCCGTAACGGTGCAATCGGGAGTGTCGTCGATAAACAGGGGCAGTTGCGACAAAAAGCCAATCGCCTGCCCCAGACGCTGCCACTCGTGCTCGCTGATGCGCCCCGCGCGCAGGCGGCTGCTGTCGATGCGGGCCTCGCTGGCCAAAAGCCGCTGCACCAGTTGCTCCCGCGACATCTCTAGACTGAAAATGGCCACCGGCTGCCTGACGTAGGCGGCTACATTTTGGGCAATATTAAGGGCCAAGCTGGTTTTCCCCATCGAGGGGCGACCGGCCAAGATCACCAGATCCGAGCGTTGCAGGCCCTGGGTCAGGTTGTCCAGGTCGATGAATTTGGTCGGGATCCCAGGGATCTGAGCCCCGCTCTGGAACTTCTCCTCCAGATCCGAGAAGATGTTCACCAAAACCTCAGAAGCAGGGATGAGGCTGCGCTGCACTCGCTCTTGGGTGAGGGCAAACACCTGCTGCTCCGCCTGATCCATCACCTGAGACAGGGGCTGGCTGGTGTCGTAGGCCAGACGAGCCAGGGTGTTGCTCACCTGGATCAACTGGCGGCGCATGTATTTGTCCACCACCAGGCGGGCGTACTGGTCAATGTTGACGCTGCTAACCGTTTGCTCCAGCAGACGACGAATTGCCCCTGTCCCCCCCACCCGCTCCAGAAGGTGGTGATCCGCCAGCCAGGCAGAAACCGTCATCAGATCGGTGGGTTGGCCTTGGCTGTGCAGATGCAGGGCAGCCCGGTAGATTTCCTGATGGGCCGAGAGGTAAAACATCTCGGGACGCAGGAACTCCACCACCCGGGCCAATGCCTCGGGATCGAGAAGAATAGCCCCCAGGATCTCCTCCTCAGCCTCTATGTTTTGAGGCGGAAGCCGATCCCCACCTGTCAAGTCGTAATCGCTGATCACCACCAGCCAGGATAGAAAAACCAACCCAGCTCCACACTAGCCAGCTGCTTGGCCGAGCACCTTAAGCAGCCAGGCCCAGCTTTACTTGCTATCTCCCATTGCCCCCTAGGATTTCTCTCTCACTCAGGCGTGACCTGAATGCGCAGCGTGGCTGTTACTTCTGGGTGCAGCTTCACTTGCACCAGGTAAACCCCAGTTTTCTTGATCTCCTCGTTGAGCAGGATGTTACGGCGATCGATATCCAGGCCGCTGGTGGCCAGCACCACCTCGGCAATGTCGGTGGTGGTCACTTGCCCGAAGAGCAAATCCTTTTCGCCCACTTTCTTGCGGATGACAAAGCGACCGATGGTCTCCAAAGCCTTCTTGTAGTTTTCCGCCTGCTGCTTCTCCGCCAATTTGCGGGCAGCTTCCTGCTCCCGACGCATCTGCTGCTCCTTGAGAAGCCCAGGCGTAAGCCGCACCGCCATCTGCCGCGGGAAAAGGTAGTTGCGGGCGTAGCCAGGCTTGACACTCACCACCTCTCCGGGGCTGCCCAAGCCCGGGATCGCCTGGCGCAGCATAACCTGCACGTTACGTTTAGCCATGGAGGAAAGCACTGATTTTCTCGACAGCCTTTCATTCTAAGCATTTGCCAAGCTGATGTCAGCCCAAAGAGCTCGGAAAACTCAGCCGGCCCCAGAGCCCAGCCGTAGGCCCTTGAATCCGGGGGTCTTCACGCCGCGTTTCCTCGATCGAGGGTATTCTCCCCTGCAAGGGATCCCTGGAAAGAGCGACAAGGGAGACTAGCTACAGACAGAAATAACCTGATTTTAACCTCACGTTAACCAAAAAGGATAAACGTTATATTACATTAACGACAAGAACCAGAGTGGCAAGGGTCTTTAACGGGATCCCTTGTTTTTTTGAGATCAGCCCGGCTTGAGCAGGTTCTGAGGTTAGAGCACTCAGAGTTGGATCGAGACACCATCTTCATCTGGGAGATTTCTGTATGTTGATGCTGCGCTCCTTGGGACGTCGTTCTTTCCTGAAGTCCGTCTCTGCCACGGTTGCTGGGTTTGTGGCCAGCCAGGCAAATTGGCAGCGGGTATTTGCTCAGCAGACCGTAACCATCAACGGCGCTGGAGCTACTTTCCCGGCTCCCATCTACCAAACTTGGGCTCAAGAATTTGGCAAGAAAAACCCCAACATCCAAGTCAACTATCAGTCGGTGGGGAGCGGTGCCGGGCGGCGGCAATTTGTGGCTCGCACTGTCGATTTCGGCGCCAGCGACAGTGTGCCGCGTCCCGAAGAGATCAGCCAGATCGAGAGTGAAGCCAACCCTCCCAAGGGCATGGTGGCCGTGCCGATGGTGGGGGGGGCAGTGGTGGCAGCCTACAACATCCCCGGCGTGGGCCCCGAAATTCGCCTCTCTCGCCTAGCGCTGGTAAATATCTTCTTGGGCAAAATTAAGAACTGGAACGATCCGCTGCTGGCTGGCCTTAATCCAGGGGTGACTTTCCCGGATTTGCCGATTACCGTTGTGCACCGCTCCGACGGCAGCGGCACCACCGACATCTTTACCACCCACCTCAACGCCATTAGCCCGGAATGGCGGCAAAAAGTGGGTCGTGGCTCTTCCGTGAACTGGCCAACCGGGGTGGGAGCTCGCGGTAACGAAGGCGTTTCCGAGCAGATTAAGCAGATCCCTGGCGCGATTGGCTATGTGGAGTTCGGCTTCGCCAAGCTCAACAACCTGAACATCGCTCGCCTGGAAAACCGGTCGGGCAAGTTCGTCACCCCCAAAGTTGAGACGGAGCAGGCGGCACTGGCCAGAATCAAGCTTGACGAGCGGCTGTTGGGGGTTGACCCGGATCCCGCCGGGGAAGACTCCTACCCCATTGTGGGCTACACGTGGATCTTGGCCTACAAAGTCTACCCCAAAGCTGAAACCTCCAAAGCTGTCAAGGAGTTTCTCCGCTACGGCCTCACGGAAGGGCAATCCTTCGCGGAGCCGCTGGGCTATGTGCCCTTGCCGGAAGAAACGCGGCAGAAAGCTCTGGCTGCCCTAGAAAACATCACGCCGTAAAAGTTGGTACCTCCTACTCGGCAGATGACCACTACTTTTTCTTCAGAGAGCAGTTCTCTATTTCGGCCCCGGCCCGTCTTCCAGCGCCGGCGCGACTGGTTGTTCATCTGGGCAACGCGGATTGCCGTCTTTTTCTCGGCTTTGCTGCTGTTGTGGATTGCCCTGGAGATTGGGATCCAGTCGCTACCTGCCATTCAGAAGTTCGGGCTGGGCTTTTTCTGGGGCACCACCTGGGATCCTGTTGAGAACAACTACGGCGCTTGGCCCCAGATCTACGGCACCCTGGTGACTTCTCTGATTGCCCTGATCGTGGGCGTTCCTTTTAGCTTCGGCATCTCCATCTTTTTGAGTGAGGACTTTCTGCCCAAGTCTTTGCGCACAGTCTTGATCATCGTGGTGGAGCTGCTGGCAGCCATTCCCAGCGTGGTCTACGGCATTTGGGGGTTGTTTATCTTCATTCCCTTCTTTCGCCCGATTCAGATGTTCCTGTTCCAGAACTTCAGGTGGTTGCCCATTTTCAGTACGCCACCGGTGGGGCCGGGGATGCTGACGGCAGGGGTTGTCTTGGGGATCATGATCATCCCCATCATCACTGCCATTGCCAGGGAAGTGCTGGTGGCCGTTCCGCCGGAGTTGCGGGCGGCTGCCTATGCGATGGGGGCCACTCGCTGGGAAGCCATCTTTGGGGTTGTGCTGCCGGCGGCCATTGGCGGCATGCTAGGGGCGGTGGTTTTGGGTTTGGGACGTGCCTTGGGGGAGACGATGGCAGTGGCGATGCTAATTGGTAATGCCCGCGGTATTAGCGTCTCGCTCCTGGCTCCTGCCAGCAACATCCCGGCCCTGTTGGCCAACGAGTTCGCAGAAGCAGGCCCTGAGCAGGTGGCAGCGCTCATGTATGTGGCCTTGATTTTGTTGGCCATCACTCTGGTAGTTAACATTGCGGCGGAGCTGATGATACGCCGTGTCAAGTTCGCGTTGACAGCTTCGCGGGAGTAGAGGAACATGACGACGCAAATTCAGGCGGTAGAGCAAGGCAATTTGTTCAAGCGCAGAGCAAAGTCCTGGCGGCGCGTCTTCCTGGATGTAGGAATGACAGCGCTGACAGTTTTCTCCAGCCTCTTTGCCATTTTCGTGCTGGTTCTCATCCTCTACTACGTTTTCACCAGAGGCATCGAGCGCTTGAACTGGCAAGCGCTGACCCAACTTCCCCCTCCTCCCGGCGATCAGGTGGGCGGATTTGGCAATGCGGTGCTGGGGACGGTTATTGTGGTGTCGATTGCTATCGCCATCACCTTCCCCATCGGACTGTTTGCTGCCATCTATCTCTCGGAGTTTGGCCAGAACAGACCTATAGCTTCCTTTCTGCGCTTCATCATCAAGGTGTTGACGGGGGTTCCCTCTATCATTGCCGGGGTGTTTGCCTACGGGGTGCTGGTGCTCTCCACCAAGACCTTCTCGGCCCTCGCCGGCGGGATGGCTTTATCGGTGTTGACCCTGCCTATCATTATTTTGTCTTGTGAAGAGGCGCTGCGCCTGGTGCCGGCAGATACGCGGGCTGCTGCCTATGCGCTGGGGGCTTCGCGGGTGCAGACGGTGTTTCGCGTGGTGTTGCCGGCAGCTCTGCCGGTGATCCTGACGGGGGTGACGTTGGCTATTGCCCGCGCTGCGGGTGAGACGGCGCCCCTGATCTTCACTGCTTTGTTTAGCTTCCTCTGGCCCAGCGGTCTGTTAAAGCCAGTAGCTTCACTGGCTGTGTTGATCTACAACTTTGCCCTCGTTCCTTTTGAAAACCAGCAGAAGATTGCCTGGGGAGGGGCTTTGGCTCTGGTGATTTTGGTGTTGATCACCACGGTCAGTTTCCGGCTCATCGTCAGTCGTCGGCAGGAAACCATCACCATCTAATCCCTCTCACCTGTTTCTTTCTCAATCTAGGCTTTGCAGTGACATTATCTCCTTCGGTACTCCTATGCGCTCTCCACTCTCTGACAAGTCCGGCTCTCCTGAGAAATCCACCCGTTTGGAGGTTGAACTAGAGACGCGGGATTTGAGCGTCTACTACGGCTCCCACCTAGCGGTTAAGCAGGTTTCCCTGAAGATCCCGAAAAATCACATCACAGCCTTTATTGGCCCCTCAGGCTGCGGCAAGAGCACCATCTTGCGCTGCTTCAACCGCATGAACGATCTCATCCCGGGTGCAAGGGTAGAAGGCTCGGTCATTTTTCACGGGAAAAATATCTATGACCCTGATGTGGATCCCTCCGAGGTGCGCCGGCGGGTTGGCCTGGTGTTTCAGAAGCCCAACCCCTTCCCCAAATCCATCTACGACAACATTGCCTTTGGGCCACGGATCAACGGCTATCAGGGGGATCTGGACGAGCTGGTGGAGCGTACGTTGCGCCAGGCCGTTCTCTGGGATGAGGTAAAAGACAAGTTGAAGATGAGCGGCCTTTCCCTCTCCGGCGGACAACAGCAGCGCCTCTGCATTGCCCGCACCTTAGCCATTCAGCCGGAAGTGATCCTGATGGACGAGCCCTGCGCCTCGCTAGATCCCATTTCGACGCTGCGCATTGAGGAGCTGATGAAGGAATTGGGGCGTCGCTACACGATCATCATCGTCACCCACAACATGCAGCAGGCGGCGCGTGTGTCTGACTTCACGGCTTTCTTTAACACCGAGGTGGACGACGAAGGGGTTCGCTACGGACGCATGGTGGAGTTTGACCGCACCGAGAAGATCTTCAACTCTCCCGCCAATCGCGAGACGGAAGAATACGTGAGTGGACGCTTTGGCTAATCCCCCGCCCATTTCTGCTGGCGCCAAGCCAGATCTGGTCGAGAGGGATCCCGCTCTCCTATCCTGAGAAATTGAAAATCGGGTAGGAGCTGTTAACAGCAGCAAGATGGCCGAGCGGGTGCGCCTGGATAGCTGGTTGGTGGAGCGGGGATATTTCTCTTCCCGCCAGCAGGCCCAGCGCGCCATCCTCGCAGGGGAAGTTTTCCTCAATGGGGTGCGGGCGGAGAAGGCTGGAGCCTGGGTGAGCGGGGATCCCGTAATCCACATCCAGTGTAAGCCTGCTTTTGTCTCGCGGGGGGGAGAAAAGCTGCAGGGGGCGCTGCAGACCTTTCCTGTTCAGGTGCAGGGCCGTATTTGTTTGGATGCGGGCATCTCCACGGGGGGCTTTACCGATTGCCTACTCAAACAGGGGGTCCAGCGGGTCTATGGGGTGGATGTGGGCTATGGGCAGTTGGCCTGGTCTTTGCGAACCGACCCGCGGGTGATCCTCAAAGAACGAACCAACTTGCGCCACCTGCAGCCGGCCGATCTCTACGGAACCGAGGTGCCCACCCCAAGCTGGGCGGATCTGGCGGTGGTGGATCTCTCTTTTATTTCCCTAACCAAGGTGTTAGATCCTTTGTGGAAGCTGTTGCGGTCGCCGCGGGAGGCTCTGCTGCTGGTCAAGCCCCAGTTTGAGGCGGGCCGAGGCCAGGTGGGCAAAAAGGGAGTCGTGCGGGATCCGGCCATCCATGCCCGCGTGCTGCAGACGGTAATGCAGGCGGCAGTGGCCCGCGGCTGGCAGGTGCAGGGCTATACTTGGTCGCCCATCACCGGCCCTGCCGGCAACATCGAGTACTGGCTCTGGCTGGCGGAAGGAGAAGGGATCCCTCTCCCCGACACCGGTGCGCTACAACAGCTGGGCGAACAGGCAAGAATAGCCTTGCACCCATAAAGCAGCACATTTGTCAATACGTCATTATGCTCAATTGAGAACGATGAGCGCAGCCATTGAAGAATTGTTTCAGGAAGGGATCCGGCGCTACGAGGCGGGGGAAGCAGCCAAGACGCTGATCCCTTCCTTTGAGGCTATCTGTAAGGGATCCCCGAAGGCGGCAGCAGCCTGGACTTGCCTGTCTTGGCTCTATCTTTTGGAGGGGCAAGCGGAAAAAGCCCTGAAAGCCGCCCAAACTGCCGTGAAGCTGGATCCGGTGGACGCCCAGCCGCGGGTGAACTTGACTTTGGCGATGCTGGAGCTGAAAAAAACGGGGGTACGCCAGCAGGTGGAGACCATCAAGCAAATCTTGGCGCGGGATCCCGAGCAGATCGAGGGGGTCAAATCCAACTTGGCAGAGGGAGGGAAGCGCCGTCCCGCTTGGCCTCACCTGAGCAAGATGCACCAGTGGCTATTTGAAGAAAATTAGGCAGGCTTGACGCAATTTTGCAACAAGAATTTAGAAAAATCTAGAGCTTGTCAATTTAATCTGCAACTTTTAACAATATTCTCATAGAGTTGGTGCTAGACTTCTCTTACCAAATCGCAAGACGGTATTTATTCACCGCTGTGAGCTAGCTTGCATCACACCCAAGCCTATGGATTGGTTGGGCTTTGAGGAGATGCGAGGGGTTTGGTGCATCCTAGTTCTGTTTGATGTGACACTCCTTGCACTGACTTGCATTGAAATTGAGTCCTGCTTTTGATTTTTTGGCTGTAAATTGGAGGAACTTTAAGATGAACCGTCAGACTGTTTGGGTTAAAGGCGAGACCCGCAACCACCAGGGCCACTTCATCCCTCAATCCGAATATACGTTGGTCGATGTTGACCAAAATGGCTGGGCGCTGATCTGTGTTGACAATGCCCGCTGCTATTATGTGGATCCCGAGCAACTCCGCTTTGAGGCAGGATGAGGTCTGCTGCTGCCCATTGAGAGCTTGCTGACGAGGGTTTCCTAGGAGAGCAGCATCCTCCCCATGCCTTTGGGCGTGGGGTTTTTGTCTCTTTATCAATTTATCAATACATAGGGTCTGGTTGGTCGCAGACCCTTTTGCCTCCACTCAGAGAAATCACAAAAGCTACGACGAACTGCGCTCACGCATGGCTTCGGCCAGCAATTGGGCCACCTCGGGGCGGGAGAACTCGGGCGGGGGGATCTCGCCGCGGCGCAGCATTTCCCGCACCTTGGTGCCCGACAGGTGGATGCGCTGGTGGGGCTGGCTAGGGCTGGTCTTGGCCGTGGCCATGGTGCCGGTGACGGTGCAATAGAAGGCGTGTTCAAACTTGAGGGGGATGATGCCCAGTTCCTCAGGACGGAACTCATCGAAAATGTACTGTGCATCGTAGGGGCCGTAGTAATTCCCCACCCCGGCATGATCCCGGCCCACAATGAAATGGGTGCAGCCGTAGTTTTTGCGAATGAGGGCGTGGAAGATGGCTTCCCGCGGGCCGGCATAGCGCATGGCCGCAGGGTTGATGGCCAAAATGACCCGCTCCTTGGGGTAGTACTTTTCAATCAGCACCTCATAGCAGCGCATGCGCACCTCGGCGGGAATGTCGTCGCTTTTGGTGGCCCCCACCAGCGGGTGGAGAAACAGCCCGTCCACGATTTCCAGCGCGCACTTCTGGATGTACTCGTGGGCGCGGTGGATGGGGTTGCGGGTTTGAAAGCCGACGATCGTTTTCCAGCCTCTTTCCCGAAACAGTTGCCGCGACTGAGCCGGGTCGATCTGGTAGGCCGGGAAAA
Source organism: Synechococcus sp. H60.2 (assembly GCF_047462315.1). Taxonomy (NCBI): domain Bacteria; kingdom Bacillati; phylum Cyanobacteriota; class Cyanophyceae; order Synechococcales; family Synechococcaceae; genus Synechococcus; species Synechococcus sp. H60.2. The sequence continues at coordinate 48,491 of NZ_JANSIZ010000008.1, forward strand.
GGGGATGGGGATCCCGCTGGAAGAGAGTTACAGGGCCAGCCAAATAGACGGATCCCTGTTCGTAGAGCACCTTCACCCCCGGATGCTGCTCATCGGTGGTGCGGTAGACCTGCTGCGCTTCGCGGGTTTTGTCGTAGGTGAACTTCTCGGTCAATTCCAACAGGCCCAAGAGCCTGCCCTCGCCGTTGGCCAGGGCAATGGTCTGCCCTTCCTTGAGATCGGCGGCTATCTCGGCAGCAACCGGCAGCGTCACCGGCAGCGACCAAGCCAGGCCATTGGCCAGATGCATCGTCTCCAGAACCGACTGGTAATCTGCCCGCCCCATGAAGCCGGTGAGCGGGCTAAAGCCCCCAATGGCGATCATCTCCAGATCCGACTGAGCCCGCTCGTCGAGGTAGAGGATGGGGCAGTGTTCAGCTTTGGAGCGCAGCTCTTGCGCCTGCTCGGGCGGGGCAATGCGGTTAACCAAAGTGCCCCCATGGGGCGGAATGGCATCGCAAGAAACAGTCATCTTCGCCTGGGATGAAGTCATAGCGTGAAGACCAGAACGGCAACCGAGCAGACAGGGATCCCTAACCCTACACCCTTCTTTCCTCGGGTGCAATCCAGGATAGTACCCACTGCCTAGTCCAGCATGTAGGGCGGCATATCTTCGTCGGTGGGCGACACATTGTCGAAGATGGGCCGATTCATGATCTTCTTCTGCGCCTGCAGCGGGGAAGCGGAGGGTTGGGGCCTAGCCGGGAGTGGAGCTTGTCCTCGGCGGCTTTGCAGTTCCTGAATGGTCTTGGCCCGCTCGTCTGCCACCGCCTGCAACTGGGCCAGCGCCTTCTGCAATTCGTCCCGATGGGCAGTGACTTGCTCAAGCTGAGCTTGCAAGGCAGAGACTTTGTTTTGGTAGTCCTGCAAGCGTTGTTGAGCTTCGGCCAGTTGGCTTTTGAGAGTTGCAATTTCTGGCGATTCTGGGGCTGGTTCTGTAGGAGACTGAGAAGACATCGTTGTCGGCTCCTCGCCCGTGGGAGTAGATTCTGCAGAGGTGGGCTCTGAACTGGTTTTAGCACTGGCCTTGCGCCGAGTGCGGGAAGTTTCTCCTGAAGAAGGAAAGAGGCTACGGTTCGATCCAGTCACAAGAGCACCTCATGTTCGACAAACTGCACCAATCGCTGACACACCACCGAGCCAGGCCGATAGTCCATGACCGTCAAGCCGTAGTCAAAAGCGGTGCGCAAATCGCTGCTATCTGGAATGGTAACGGGTGAAAGCACATCCGCAAAAATCTGTTGCGCTTGCACATACAGTTGCCCGGTATGGGATCCCGACCAGATGCCCCCCGGCAAGTAGCGGTCGTCCAGCATGGTCAAGACAGCACGGGCCTGGCTCAACTGACCTTTCAGGGTCTCAATGTAGCGTAGGGTCACCTCTGTACAGGAGAAATCGGCGCGGTTGAGCCGGGTCGGGATCAACACCCGCTGGGCTGCCCGCAGGGCGTTGGCCGTGAGGGCATTCAGTTCCCCCGGCGTATCGAGAAAGATAAAATCGTAATCCGGCAGCAAGGGATCCAACTGGTGCTGCAACAGGTGTTGCCCTGCATCGCCGGCAGCCGCCAATTGGGCCGCCACTTCCGCCATGGTGCTGTGGGAGGGCGCCACATCCACCCCCTTGTCGGTGCAATAGATCACCTCTTCCAAAGAGCATCGATGCTGCGGGTGCAAGCTGGCCCAGACTGTTTCCTCGGGGGGCAGGGATCCCACCTCTTCCAGGTAAAAGCTGCTGGCGGTGGCCTGGGAGGTGAGATCGATGAGCAGAACTCGGTAGCCCCGTTGAGCCGTTAACTGGGCCGCGTGGACGCAGAGGGTGGACTTGCCGGTGCCCCCTTTATTGTTGGTAAAAGCCAGGACGCGTGCCATCCGCTTCCCCAGAATTTGTTTCAGCTGCTTCCGGTTTCCCGATTCCCCTCAGTCAGATTGGGTCAGGTGCCCCCGCAGCAGTCTATGCTATTGGGTGTAGCCTGGTGGAGGACAACCATGCGCGATGTACTGGCGATTATCCTGGGCGGTGGGCGTGGCACCCGACTTTATCCCCTGACCAAGCGCCGTGCTAAACCTGCTGTGCCTCTGGCAGGCAAGTATCGCCTCATCGACATCCCGGTTAGCAACTGCATCAATTCCGATATCGACAAAATCTACGTCCTCACCCAGTTCAACTCCGCCTCCCTCAACCGCCACATCATCAACACCTACCGCATGTCCCCCTTCACAGGCGGCTTTGTGGATATTTTAGCGGCCCAACAAACGCCCGATAACCCCGATTGGTTTCAGGGCACTGCCGATGCTGTGCGCCAATATCTCTGGCTGATGGACTCCTGGAAGCCACGGGACTTCCTCATCCTATCTGGGGATCACCTCTACCGCATGGACTACCGCCCCTTCATCCACCATCACCGGCAGACCGGAGCCGATGTGACGCTGGCGGTGCTCCCTTGCGAAGAAAAAGTGGCCTCAGGTTTTGGCTTGCTCAAGATCGGCGAGAACGGTCGCATTGTCGATTTCAAGGAAAAGCCGCAAGGGGAGCTGCTGCAAGCCTGCCGGGTCGATACCCAAGCCCTCGGCCTTAGCCCGGAAGAGGCCAAGGCCAAGCCCTACATTGCCTCGATGGGAATCTACGTATTCCGGCGGGAAGCCCTCATCGAGATGCTGCAGGTGAAGGAGCACACCGACTTCGGCAAAGAGGTGCTGCCGGCAGCCGTTGGCAAGTACCACCTGCAGGCCTACCTCTTCAAGGGGTATTGGGAAGACATCGGCACCATCGAGGCCTTCTACCGCGCCAACCTGGCGCTGGTGCAGCAGCCCAACCCGCCTTTTAGCTTCTTTGACAGCGAAATGCCCATCTACACCCGTCCGCGCTTTTTGCCCCCCAACAAGATCCTCGATTCCCACATTGTCAACTCCATGATTGCCGACGGCTGTATCATCAAAAATGCCCAAATTCGCAATTCCATCATCGGCATTCGCAGCCGCCTGGAAGCCAACACCATCATAGAAAACACCCTCGTCATGGGGGCCGATTACTACGAGTCGGCAGAAGAGCGGCAGGCCAAGCTGGAGGCCGGGATCCCACCGGTGGGCATCGGCGCCAACTCCCACATTGTCAACGCCATCGTAGACAAGAACGCCCGCATCGGGCGCAACGTCCGCATCCTCAACAAGGATCACGTCAGCGAAGCGCAGCGGGAAGAGGAAGGGATCTGGATCAGCAATGGCATCGTCACCATCATCAAGGACTCGGTGATCCCGGACAACACCGTCATTTGATCGGGGGAGGTCGGCTCTGGCCAAGAACCTGGCCGGCGAGCGCTGAGGAGGCGCTGTTAGGCAAGATGAAGAGGAATCAAGAGGCTTTTGCCATTACGATAGATTACGATAACTATTGAGAGCTTTAAAAACAGATTGTGAGATCCCTTGAGCGTGCTGAACAGGATTTCCTCGGTTGCCGACCTAGAAGTTTACGATCCGCAATTTATTGCTCGTTACTACCGCTGGCGCCTGCCGCAAGTGATCGGTCGGGCGCTGGCCATTCTCTGGCCCTTTCTCTGGTTCGTCCTCTGTCTGCGCTGGGATCAGCTTTGGGGGCAGGGCGATCGCAAGGTGCCCCAGCGGGCAGAGCAGTTGCGCAAGCTGCTCACCGACCTAGGGCCCACCTTCATCAAGGTGGGGCAGGCCCTCTCGACACGACCGGACTTGGTGCGCAAAGACTACTTGGAAGAGCTGACCAAGCTGCAGGATCAACTGCCCAGCTTTCCTTCCCAGGAGGCGTTTGCCCGCATTGAGTCAGAGTTGGGCCGTCCGATTAGCGAAATTTACGCCCAGATCTCTTCCGAGCCGGTGGCCGCCGCCAGCTTGGGCCAAGTTTACAAAGCGCAACTGCACAGCGGCGAATGGGTGGCGGTCAAGGTGCAGCGGCCCCACCTGCGGGAGCGGCTGAGCCTAGATCTGTACCTCATCCGCTGGGCCTCCACCTGGCTGGGTCCTTGGCTGCCCCTGAACCTGGGCAACACCTTGACGGCGGTGGTGGATGAATTTGGTTACAAGCTCTTTGAGGAGATCGACTACCTGCAGGAAGGGCGAAACTGCGAGCGCTTTGCCGAATACTTTCGCGGCGATCCCGATGTGTATGTGCCGCGCATCTTTTGGGCCTACAGCACCCGCCGGGTGTTGACCCTGGAGTGGATCGACGGCATCAAGCTCACCGATGTGGAGCGGATTCGAGCCGCCAACTTAGAGGTCAGACAACTGGTGCGCATTGGCGTGGTGGCTGGCCTGAAGCAGTTGCTGGAATACGGCTTTTTCCACGCCGACCCCCATCCGGGCAACCTGTTTGCCCTCCCCGATGGCCGCCTGGCCTATATCGACTTCGGCATGATGGACCAGCTCACCGAAGAAATGAAGGAGTACCTGGTGGACGCGCTGGTTCACCTGGTGGATCGCGACTACAACGCCTTGATCGAAGATTTTATTCATCTGGGCTTTTTACAGCCGGATGTCAACCGCCAAGAGCTGATCCCTGCTTTGGAGACGGTGCTGGCGGATGTGTTGAACCAGGAGGTGGGCAACTTCAACTTCAAAACCGCCACCGACCAGTTCTCCGATTTGATGTACCGCTACCCCTTTCAGGTGCCCTCCCACTTTGCGTTGGTAATCCGCTCTTTGGTTACTCAAGAAGGGGTGGCTCTTAGCCTCTATCCCCAGTTTCGCATTGTTGGCGTGGCCTATCCCTACGTGGCCAAGCGCCTGCTGACGGACGAGTCACCCCGCATTCGCCAGCGGCTGCTGCAAGTGCTGATTAAGGAGGGCAAGTTCCGCTGGAACCGCCTGGAGAATTTGATCCAAATTGCCCGCAGCGATGGGGGGCTGGATTGGGTACCCACCGCCCGCATGGGTTTGCGCTACTTGATGTCGGAAGAGGCCCGCGAGCTGCGCCGCCAGTTGGTGCTTTCGCTCACGGAAGATGACCGCCTTCACTTTGAGGAGCTACAGCGGCTGTGGCATGTGGTCAGCCCCGACTTGTCTCCAGCTCACCTCTGGCAGGCGGCACTGGGATCCCTGCCCGGCGATCTGCAACATGCTTTGGCCGAGTTGAGGGAACAGATGCAAGCCCACCTGGAGCGGCTCAGCCACTGGCGACTTCCCCAGCCCTGGCCGAATTTGCTGGCGGGAGTAGGACAGGAAAGGTAGAACAGAAGAAGATAGCTTAAGTTTGGCGAGCTGGACAAAAGCGTGGCAGATCAGAAAGGTGACTTCATTGCCGGTGTGGTAGCCGGCGCTGTGTTGGGCGGGATCATCGGCGGGGTGATCGCCTTTGTGCTGGCCCCCCGACTGAGCAAGGGATCCGCCGAAGGCCAGCGCCGCGATCCCGACCGTCTCAACGGCACCTCTGTCCCTCCTGAGCGGCCGCGCCTCCGAGTTTCGGGTGAGCCGGCTGTGCCCAGCTCCAGCGACTGGAGGGAGTGGGAACAGGAAACAGAGCGGATTGCCCAGGCCCGCCGCACCCTCGAAGCCAAGATTGCCGAGTTGAACGAGGCGATCCAGGCCACCCGCGCACAACTGCTTGTCAAGGAAATATCTTCTAGCGCTGTCGAGGAAAAGCCTTAAGCAGGGGATCCCTGTCCATGCCAAACTAGAGGCGGCACTGGCTTTCTCCCCTGAGGGGTGCCAGTGTTCTCGTCTCTCGGCTGAGTTGCCCTCCTGGATCAGGTCTGCCTCTGCTGACAGCGCTTAAGTTGAGATGAGTTGAAGAGTCGTTCCCTCGCTGTTTCTAACCATGATGCTCAGCCCTTTGTTGCTCCCTTGGACAGACGGCCTCTCTCTGGGGCTGGTCTACGGCAGTGCCGCGTCTTTGCTGTTTCGCTCCCTTTACCAGTTCATCGTCATTTACAATGCCCTGCTGATTGTGCGGATTTTGCTGAGCTGGTTCCCGCAACTGAACTGGTCGAACCCCATCCTGTCGGTGCTCAGCCAGCTCACGGATCCCTATCTCAACCTCTTCCGCGGCATCATTCCCCCCATCGGTGGCTTGGACTTTTCCCCCTGGTTGGCCTTTATTGTGCTGAGTTTTGCCATGCAGGTGGTGGGTCAGTTTGCCTAGTTGCGGGATCACCCTGCAGATCCCCGGCGCTGCCCACTACTGGCTGCTCAATGCCCAAGTTCCCGTCTCAGTGCTCAACGTAAGGCGCGGGATTCCCCACCCGGGTGGGGAGGGATAGCGCCTCCTGACTGATTCTGGATATATCGCTTCACA
>NZ_JANSIZ010000009.1:0-51251 GCF_047462315.1 Synechococcus sp. H60.2
TGGAGTTTTTGAGAAGCGAGTTATGTCCGAAGCTAGAGGCGAGGAAGGTTGTGATTATGGACAATTTAAATATTCATCGGAGTCAGGAGGTTGAGGAATTGATTAGGGGGACAGGAGCGCGAATTCTATACCTGTGCGCCGGAAGTGAATCCCATTGAGATGATGGGGTCGGTGTTGAAGCATTTTATTCGGCAGTTTTCCAGGATTGGGAAGTATAGCGTGGAGCAGATAGTGCAGACTTGTTTACTCCTGATCAATCCATCCTGCTTCCGGAGTTGGTTTGCTAAGTGTTGCTACTGTACCCCTTGATTCTTTAACAGGCTGTATTACCCAGCAGATAGTAGATAAAGACTTTGGGGTTCAGATGGGATCAATTGGTAGGGATCCGCTTGGTTAAGCTCCCGAGAGAGGTGAGCAAAAGACTGGAGACTTTCAAGGCGCTCCGCGAGCTCGCTGAGGGTGTCTAGATATTCAGCTAAAGCCACTTGGGAAAGGTACCAAGACTTGTCCAGCTCTTGGAAGTAGGTCATCTGAAACTCGACAGAAAGATTCTTTTCCCTAAGGAAGCGCTGCTCCGGTGTAAGCGCTCGATCAAATGGGGAAAGACGAGCAATGCGCTGGATGCGTTCGCTAGAGATGCGGCCAGCAAAGCCGGGAGCTTTGTACGTATAGGCGGTCCGGAGCTGAGGTCGATCCGCTGGCAAGAGAGCTGCACACCACCTTTCGCTTAGTTCCCGGAAACGAGGAACCTCAAAGTCCAGGGCATCGACGGCATCTTGCAGGTACCCATGCTTAAGCAGAAGCTGGGATTCCGCCGCTAGGGAAACTGCCCAACCCTTGAGGGCAATATCGCCAAGCAGTAGGCAGTGGGCCTGGCGCTCAACAGGGATCTGATGGGCTTGGTCGGAGAAAAAAATGCGGGCTTCCGCCAGCGCCTTAAGGGCATCGCGAGGAGAAGCCTCCGGGAATCGGTGCAAACTAACCAGCTCCGCCTGCAGCTTGGCAAGACTTTGGATGAAAAGGGCACGCTGCAAATTGGAGATAGCCAATAGGATTTCGGCTCTACTCTGAACGGCCAAAGCTTGCAAATAGGCCAGTTGGTCGGAAAGTGTATCTAGCTTTTGCTGAATGTCTTGGATCCCTTCCCTAACAATCTTTTCTAGGCGGGCAATAGAGTCTTGCAACTGATTCAGGCGGAAATGCATGTAGGTAAAGCCAATAGCGCTAACCCCCAGGTTTAAAACACTAGCGCCAGCAGCTACCTGAGAAAGCCCCAAAATCTTGGTGGCAGTCTGCTGCAAAACCTCAAGCTTTCGATGAGTGGCTTGGTGACCAAGGGCATTAATCACGGATTCAGGAGATACCGGCGCATTCATCAGCAAGCTGGTCAGGCCAGGAGCTTCGGCCAAATGCTTGACGATGCGACCCGTGGCAGCTTCTCGAACAACGCCACCGTAGCGAACCAGGGATCCATCCAAAAGCCCGCTGACAATCGAAGGAGAAGCAAAAAGGAGAGTTGGAATGAGCATGACTTACGCTCCCAAAGCTCCGGTCACACAAGGTAGAAATCCTTGTTGGCAAAGGAGTTTAAATGCAATGGGGGGGAGATCCAGACAATCTTTGCTTTACTGGCTAGAGCCAGAAACGCATCCCTTCGCTCAAGAGGACTCGCATCTTTGCGAAGTCCAGGAAGCTCCTCGTCAGCTTCGAGAGCCACTAGATAAAAAGCACTTTCATCATTGAGATTTTTAGCCGGAAACTTCTCGACTTCCTCTTTCAGAACCTCAAACTCTTTCTGTGTGCCTCTCCAGATATACTTTGAGTTTTTATACAGAAGCTCACACGCATTCTTCTCTGTTATTTTTTGTCCGGGAGAAAGGTGAGAAAAGTATTCGCGAAACTGGCTAGCCCTCGAGGCTAGCACGACCCAACTTTCGCGTTCGGAAGGCTTGGGTTCGGGCAAATTTTCTGCAAGCCTAAGTTCTGCAAGCCCAAGTCCAGCAGCTGCTCCAACAGCAGCCCCTATTGGTCCTCCAATAGCACCACCAACGATAGCTCCAAGTCCTACAGCAGCTAATTTAGCAAGAAGCTCTCCCTGCTCTTTGTCGTTCTCACTCATCATTCCCACTCCCTAAGCAAGACAAAGATTGAACAAAACTTTCAATTGCATTCTTCCTATTCTCCAGATCTTCGGCTATAGCTACTGCTTGGTTAAAGTTCTCTTCAATCCGCCTTCTTTGCTCATCTAGCTCGCTCATAGAAAGGTCAAGTGCTTTTCTAACCAATTTTTGAGTAGCCTCTCTTAGTTCTTCCATGTAACCTATGATCCATTCTTTTAGAACTTGCCACAATTTTTGCTTACCAGCATCTGCTCCTCTTGACCACTCCTCAGCCATCCTATCAAAGCTAGGCACAGTTAGCTGTTGATAGAACTCCGTCCCAACTTTAGCTATCTTGTACTCCTTGCCTCCAAAGCAAGATCTAGGCTCCTCGACTATTGTAGTTTTGTCCTTCTTTGTAGTCTCTATCTTTGCTCTTTTATTAAAGAGAAAGACATCTTGCGTAAGGCGCAAGGGCTCGCTTCTCAGCCTAACGCCAGTTTGAATCAATTCCTGGATCCCTAGCTTATCTTCCTCAGAGACTGTGAGGATTTCTTCAACGGCTCCAATAAGGTTTGCAATAAGCTGAGAGATCAATGAGTTCGCAAATTTCTCAAAAGTTTGAGCCTTCGCCTGTAACAGAAACTCGGCCCTATGTTCGAGAGCGTCCCTAACCGATTGGTAGAGAGCTAAAACAGCGCGCTCAGCTCTTTCTATCTTCTCATGAGGCTTTTCGGTTTTCTCCTCAACAGGTACTCTCAGAATCAGGCTGTCTCCCTGACACTCACAATCCCTCAACGTTCTGAGTGTCATGTCGCAAGATCTAGCAACGAGGTTGGCAATGTGAGCAGGGATCACTTCTTTCAGAGAATCTTCTAGCGGATAAACACCAATTTCTTGCTTGAGTGTATCTCGAACTGGAGCAATGATTTTATTAATCAAATCTTTAACTTGCTCATCCACAAAGTCAATAAAATCGGGAAACCCCTGCCAGCCCTTCTTTCTGGCTTCCTCCTCAATCTTTGACAGGGACTCAGGAGTGCCACTAGCACTGGCAACTTGGTTGAGTAAGTCTGTAATGTCATCGATAAACGATTGGGCAACTTGATTGATTGCTTCCTTGCATTGCTCTTGTTTCTCTTGAATATATTTTCTTTGCCTATCTACTTCCTCTAGCGTCTGAATTTGTCTTGTATTGATTATGACATCTAGGGCACTGCTAATCTCTCTAGCTGAGTTGATCACTTGTAGCACTGCCGGGAGAATAACAACTCTTGCAGTGTCTGCTTGAATCCTTTCTCGCAATGCCCTCCATAGCAAGTTGCCGCCGCTCCACTCTCGGATGTAGCCAAGCAAGAGCCTAGTGTCATTGTCAGATATTGCCTGCCCTTCCTCGACTTTGTTTTCAAGGTCTGCTATCCAAGACTTCAGCTCCCTATCACCTCTTGTAGAAGCCTTGATGAGATTAGCACAGTCTTCAAAAAGAGCGCTGAGCATCCATTGTCTAGTACTGGGATCCACATCCGATCCTTCGGAAGAGTTGGCTCCCCAGGCACATTGGGCATAGAAGAACGCCTTAGCAGAGAGCGGAATGATAAAAGGCAGCTCTGGAAGATCCAGAATCTCCTTAATTTCCTCTCTCAGCTCCTCGACCTTTTGCTCTAGAGGGTTGTCGGTTTGATTTCGCATGTCAACCCTATTGAGCAAGAAAATCATCAAGCTAGTTTGACCTCGGAGAAACTCCACAACATCTTTTAGCTCTCTCAAGAGGGCTTCTCGTCTTTGCCAATCTGTCTGAGAGTAATCCAGTGCAACAAGGCTAAAACACTTGCTGACATGCTCTTGGATGATCCTGAGGCTTGTTCTATCTTGGATTGAGTTCAGGCCAGGCAAGTCATAAATCTCAACCTGTAAGCCCTCAGGCAGGTTTAACAGAGAAGAAGCCCTGACAGGAAGGAGCGGACACTCAACGTCTATCTGAGGGATGCCCACGTCGGCTTCATCCTCCTTCTTCCTCTTCTTTCGCCGCTCTTGGTGGTAGGCCTCCATTGTCAGCTTGAGCCTGCTGTAGATCTCTTCGTCCCTCAGGTCTTCCCACGTGCTGCATTCCCAGGTGGCTCCTTCTGTATTGTGGATAACTAACTTGCTCCGCTCGCCGTGCCTAATCCGCAGGATCCCGGCGCTCATCTCCTGCGCCTCGATAGGCGCGATTTTCCGACCAATGAGAGCGTTGACAATGGTGGACTTACCTGAAGAGGTGGTGCCAATGGTGGCAATCCGGAAGGAGGGCTTCCGTAGGCGGGCAACGGCCTCTTCGTAGACAACCCGAAAGTCCTCCAGCTTCTCCAGCAGCACGGAGTTGCTGACTACGTCGTGGTATTCGTTAACGATCCCAGCGGTGAGGTTGCCGAGGTCAAATAGTGAGTCTCTCGCGGTCTGCAAAGCTACCGAGGGATCCATAGAATCAAGCCGGTGATGCGCTCCATCAGATAGGGTTGAAGATGACATGCCAACAGTTCTCAAGCCGCTTCGCTGGCATTATATCCATCTTGCTGATACCGTCGTTCGTTTCCTTCGCATTGTTTTCAGCGTTCTTCTTGCCAGCAATGCTCATTCAGTAGCATAAAAAACAGTTCTAAAAGGCACAGAGCTGCCGGCACTTCTGGGATCAGCGAGAGCTGGTTTGGCAGATGGAGTCGCAAGCCTATCTCCTCCCGGCTAGAGCCAGCAAGCAGTTGAGAGGATTGCCAGATTGCTTAAGATGAGACTGCTGAGTCCGAACTCCTTCTCCCTGTAAATGATGGATGGATCCTTGCAATCTTTCTTCGCCTCTGCCACCCAGGTGGGGCTGGGGGTGGCGGGTCTGCTGGCTCTGCTTACCCTGCTGGCCTGGATCCGCAACTGGCCTTGGAAGTTTTCGCTGGTGGGCTACACGGCCTTCACCCTGGTTTTGACGGCGGGCTGTTTTGCCCTCAGTTTAGGGCCGATCTTTCGCTCCCGCATCCCCGGCGCTGCCCCCTACACCACGGTCTATGACCAAGGGGCAGAGCGGGCGGTCATCGCCGTCAGCCCGGACATTACCCCAGAGCATCTGATCCTCACGCTGAAGCAGGCGGCCAGCGATTTGGCGTCCTCCGGTCGCTTCTCCACCGGCTCGCCGGTATTTACCCTGCAGGCCCGCACCGTCATCCACCCTGAGCCGGGAGTCTCCGAGCCCCTACTTTTGGGCACGCTGCAACAGCCGCTGGGGAAACGCCTGCGCACCCCGGAAGAACAGCAGCAGCAGCAGCAGATCCGGCTGGAGGAAGAGGCCTTTGCCCGGCTGCGCAAGCTGGTCCAAGTTCAAGCTGCGGCTTCCCCCGCTGAGGGTGGGTTAGAAGAGCTCCCTTTGTCCCAGTCCTGAGCGCTAAGCCAGCGACGCAGATCCCGTCCTACCTGTTCAGGGATCTCCCACGGGAAGAGGTGGGCCACATCGGGATAGACAATGCAGGTGCACTGGGGTAGAAGGCGGGCGGTGGCCAAGCTGCTAGCGGCGGTGATGTGGCGATCCCGCTCACCGGCCAGGAGCAACACAGGTAGGCGCAGCTGCTGCAGTTCCCCCTCGCGGTTGTAGCCCTGCTGCAGGGCGGTGCGCAAAGCGCGGCGGGCTTGGGGAGAGGTGTGCAGATAAGCAGGCAAAGCCACCTGGGCCAAGTAGCGATAGGCGGTTGAGGTGTGTTGCTGGATGAGGTAGCGGTAGAGAGAGCGGCGGCCAAAGGTGTCGATGTTCCAACTCCAGCCGGGCCAAAGCCAGTTGAGCAGCGAAGCAATGCCGGTGTTAAGCTGATCCCAAACGGTGATGGGGGGATGGTTGCTACGAGGACAGGCGGCGCTGGCTACCAAAACCAAGCCCTTGACCTGCTGCGGCAGGCGCAAGGCCAACTCCAGGGCCAGGATCCCACCCAACGACCAGCCCAACACCAGACACTCCTGCCAGCCCAGGCAATCCAGCAGCTCCTGCAAGTCCTCTAGGTGAGTTGCCATCTCAAAGGGATCCCCTACCTGCGAACGCCCATAGCCACGCAGATCCGGCGCCACACAGGGGTGCATCCCCGCCACCGCCTCAGCAAAAACTTCCATGCAGTCAGCATTGCCCGGATGGCCGTGGAGCAGTAGGATGGGCAGGGAAGGGATCCCTTTGCCCCAGGCACGGTAGTAGAGCTGCAGGCCCATAGCTTAGGCGCTAGCCGCCTTTTTTGGCACGGACTGCAGCTTCACCCCGTTGGGAAGGCAAATTAAGTTTTGATCCAGCACCTGCACAAACCCTTTCGAGCGCAGGGATCCCAGCAAGCGAGTAACCGTTACACGGGTCGCCCCAATGGCGTCCCCAATCTGGGCGTGGGTGAGTGTCCAAGGGAGGTACATCCCCTGTTCACAGGGCTGCCCGTACTCTTCAATCAACAGCGTTAGGAAGCCCTTCAGGCGGTCAATGGCACGCCGTTGGCCCAGGTTGCCTAACCAAAGCAACTTGCGTTGCAGTTGCTGACGGAAGCTTTCTTGAACTTTCTGGTGCAGATAGGGCCACTGCTCCAGATCCTGCCAGTAAAACCACATTACCGTGGTGCGATCGACATGGGTGCAAGCTTTTAGCTCAAAGCGCTCCGGGTTGCTCAGCTCAAAGGGCACGCCGGGTGTGATAAACCCGACAAAAACCTCCCGCCGCTCCGGCGTTTGGCTAACTAGGCGCACCACGCCTTCTTGGGGGATGTAGACCAGGCCCGGACGGGTGGGGATGCGCACGTCCTTGGGAAAAGTGCGACAGCGGTAGTGCTCTTCGGCCCACTGGCAGAGTTCCCGCCATTCCTGAGCCTCCGCTGCCGATGTGATGGAAACTAGGGACATGGGATAGGCTTCCTGTCAATTGAGTAACTAGATGAACTTTGCCGCCTCTTCCGCTCCATCGAGCCATCAAAAGAGTTTGAAAGAAAAGGCCAGACCCTAGCGGAAGGATAAACCAGGAGGAAGGGAACTTCGGCAGTGGCTTTACCTTAGCTTCATAATGACACTTAAGATTCATAGAACAACACCGTGGTTATACGGATGTTGTTCACAGGGCTACGCTCAATAATAACATGCGGAAGCCGCACTCTTCGTTTTTTCCTGGCTCCTGGCCGGCTGTAGGCTTGGCAGCAGATAGCATGATGAGGGCAGCCGGGTTGCTTGGAGGCGGTGAGGAGGGGCACCGATGAACATTCTCGTGAGCAACGATGACGGCATCCAAGCGGCGGGAGTGCGGTGTTTAGCGGCAGCGCTGGCTCAGATAGGCGGGCACCAGGTGACGGTAGTCTGCCCGGATCGGGAGCGCTCGGCCACTGGCCACGCCTTGACGCTGCACAAACCGCTGCGGGTGGATCCGGTGCGGGAGGGGTTTCCGCCAGAGGTGCAAGCCTGGGCCTGTTCCGGCACGCCTTCGGACTGTGTCAAGCTGGGTTTGGATGGGCTACTAGACCGCCCCCCCGATTGGGTGATTTCCGGCATCAATCAGGGAGCCAATTTGGGCACCGATGTGCTCTACTCCGGCACCGTCTCAGCGGCCATGGAAGGGCTATTGGAAGGGATCCCCAGCCTAGCGGTGAGCCTGGCCAGCTTTACCCACCAGGATTTTCAGCCGGCGGCCCAGGTGGTGCTGATGCTGCTGGAGAAGCTGAGCCTGAAGCCTTTAGAGAAGCCGATGCTGTTGAACGTCAACGTGCCCCCGCTAGAGCTGGCTGAAATACGCGGCATGGTCTTGGCCCGCCTGGCCTGGCGCAAGTACACGGATCTCTACGAGAAACGAGTAGATCCCCGTGGCAAGGCCTACTACTGGCTGGCAGGAGAGGTGGTGGAAGAGGAGGTGGATCCCTGCTCCGATGTGCGGGCGGTTGCCGAGGGCTATGTGTCGATTACGCCCTTGCAGCCGGATTTAACGGCCTACGCCGCTTTCGAGAGCTTGCAGCGCTGGGGCCTCTCAGCCTTTGGCTTTTGAAGGTTTTGGCAAGGATAGGGAGTCCCGGCTGGCTTGCTCCAACCTGGTAGAGCTAGGGAGAAGAGGTCGCCAAGGCCAGCAGCCGCTCTGCAACAGCTTGGGAAACGGGCATCACCGATAGGCGTGTACCTCGCCGCACCACCTCCAACTCTGCAGGGGTAAAAGTGGCCCGCAACTCGGCCAAAGGGATCAAGCGCTCAAAGGCGGCGACGAATTCCACCCGCACCGTGTGCCAGCGGGGCGCTGCAGGAGTTGACTTGGGATCGTAGTAGGGGCTGGTGGGATCAAATTGGCTGGGATCCACCACCTGGGTTTCTCGGATCTCCATCAGGCCGGCAATACCGGGGGGGTTGGCGTTGGAGTGGTAGAAAAAGGCGCGATCCCCCACCTGCATGGCTTTTAGGTAGTTGCGGGCTTGGTAGTTGCGCACGCCGTCCCAAAGGGTTTGGCCCTCCCGCTGCAGATCCCAGATGCTGTAGACGCTGGGCTCCGATTTCATCAACCAGTAGTTCATAGAACGCTAAGCTCGGGCAGCAGGCAAGCGACGGGCAACAAACTCGACAAAGTTTTGCAATATCTTCAAGCCTACAGGGCCAGACTTTTCGGGGTGAAATTGGGTGGCAAACAAGGCGCCGCGGGCAAGGGCGGCCACACAGGTTTGGCTGCCGTGTTGGGTAGTGGCGGCCACCCAGCTGGGATCCTCGGGCACGGCGTGATAGGAGTGGACAAAGTAAACCCAGCTTTGGTCAGGGATCCCTGCCCAAAGAGGAGACAGGGGCTGGGTGAGGTGCAACTGGTTCCAGCCCATGTGGGGGATGCGCAGGCCTGGCTCCGGTTGAAAGCGTCGCACTTGTCCGGGTACAAGGCCCAGCCCTGGCTCCACCCCCTCTTCGCTCCCCTCAAACAAAACCTGCAGTCCAAGGCAGATGCCCAGAAAGGGCTGCTGCCGCTCGATTGCTTCTTGGATAGCCTCCACAAAGCCCCGCGCCCGCAACTGCTGCATGGCTGGGTCAAAGGCCCCATCTCCCGGCAGAACGAGGCCATCAAAAGCCGCCAGCCCAGCCGGCTCTGTGACCAGCTGCACTTCGGCTCCAGCCCGCTCTAGCCCTTTGCAAGCCGAATGCAGGTTGCCGGCCTCGTAGTCAATCACCGCCAGGCGCACAGCGTTCATGGGATCCCTTAGAAGCCTACCAGTATAGTGGTTTTAGCAAGGTAGGGAGCTATGGTGGTTGCAGCCTCCGCAGAAGACTTTGCCCTCTCCACTCAGCTTGGCTGGCCAGAGGCCGCCTATCTGCACATCCCCTTCTGCCGGCAGCGCTGCCATTACTGCGATTTTGCCACCGGCCTAGGCACGCGCGAGCTAATAGAAACCTATGTGCAGGTGCTCTGCCAAGAGATCGGGGGGGCCTACCGCTACCGCCATTTGGCTGGGGATCCCCAACCCTTGACCAGCATTTTCTTTGGCGGCGGCACCCCTTCCCTGCTGACGGTGGAGCAATTGGGCCGGATCTTGGCTCAACTCAGGGAGAGGATCCCCTTACATCCTGACTGCGAGATTTCGCTCGAGGCCAACCCCGGCACCCTGACGCGGGAGCAGTTGGCGGGCTACCGGGATCTGGGGGTTAGCCGCATTAGCCTGGGGGTACAGGCCTTTCAAGCGGAGCTGCTGGCCGCCTGCGGTCGCCTGCATGGAGTGGAAGAAGTTTACGAAGCTGTGGCCGACTTGCAGGCAGTGGGCTTTGCGAATTTCAACCTGGACTTGATCTTTGGACTGCCCTACCAGACGTTGGCGCACTGGCAGCAATCGCTGCAGGCTGTTCTTGAGATCAACCCCACCCATGTCTCCATCTATGATTTAACGATTGAGCCGGGAACCCGCTTTGGCCGGATGTACCGACCGGGGGATGCCCCTTTGCCCCCTGAGGAAATCACAGTTGCAATGTACTTGATGGCGCGGGAGCTGCTCACCCAAGCCGGCTACATCCACTACGAGATCTCCAATTTTGCCCGCCCTGGGTATGCCTGTCGCCACAACCGGGTGTACTGGGAAAATCGCCCTTACTTTGGCTTTGGCATGGGATCGGTCGGCTACGAAGGGGGGCGGCGCATTCAACAGCCGAAAACTCTCCATAAGTATTTTGAACAGGTCAAAGCCCAAGTTCACCCTCTCCCGCCACCGGCCTCTGCAGAAGAAATCTGGATGGACACGGTGATGTTGGGGCTGCGTTTGCAGGAAGGGCTGGATTTGGCAACTTTACGGCAGCGCTTTGGCCCTGCGAGGGTGGAGCAGGCTTTGCGGCGTCTAGATCCCTATTTTGAAAAAGGTTGGGCCAGTTGCGAAGGAGGGCGACTGCGACTGATCCCGCCCGAGGGCTGGCTGTTTTCCAACGAAGTCATTGCAGAGCTTTTTCCTTAGTTTGGCGGGCAAATAGTGCAAACAACTAGGCATGCATCCGCTCCCTTTCTTACTGACCGGGGGGATGTTGTTGCAAAGCCTGCTTTAGGTAGCGCCCCGTGTGGGATCCGGGCTGCTCGGCCACTTCCTCAGGGGTGCCGACGGCAACAATCTGGCCGCCCTGGTCGCCCCCTTCCGGCCCCAGGTCAATAATCCAGTCGGCACAGCGGAGGATGTCCAGGTTGTGCTCGATCACCAGCACGGTGTTGCCCGCATCCACCAACCGCTGCAGAACATTCAAGAGCTTGTGAACGTCGTAGAAGGACAGGCCGGTGGAGGGTTCATCGAGCAGGTAGAGGGTTTTGCCGGTGGAGCGGCGGGCCAGTTCTGCCGCCAGCTTCACCCGCTGCGCTTCCCCCCCGGAAAGCGTCGGAGCGGGCTGCCCCAGCTTGATGTAATCAAGGCCCACATCGGCCAAGGTCTGTAGAATCTTGGCGGCAGGGGGTAGGGCGGCAAAAAACTCCAGCGCCTCCCCCACCGTCATGTCTAGAACTTCGGCGATGTTTTTGCCCTTGTACCTGACCTGGAGGGTCTCGCGGCTGTAGCGGCTGCCCCCACACACTTCGCAGGTAACATACACATCCGGCAGGAAGTTCATTTCAATCACGTTCACCCCCTGCCCTTTGCAGGCTTCACAGCGCCCCCCCTTGACGTTGAAGGAAAAGTGGCCAGAGTGATAGCCCCTGGCCTTGGCCTCTAGAGTCTGGGCAAAGGCCTGGCGGATGGGATCAAAGAGGCCCGTGTAGGTGGCGGGGTTGGAGCGGGGGGTGCGGCCAATGGGGGATTGGTCGATGACAATGACCTTGTCGATGTGTTCAATGCCGTGTAGCTCCCCCATTTCCGTTGGCTTAGGCACCTTCTGGCCGAGGTAGTGTTGCAGGGCAGGGTAGAGCAACTCGTTGACCAGGGTGGACTTGCCGGAGCCGGAGACGCCGGTGACGCAGACCAGCTTGCCCAGGGGGATCTCCACATCGATGTGCTTGAGGTTGTTTTTGTGGGCATCGGTGAGCTTGAGGGAGACGGCTTTGCCAGGTCGCCGCTGAGCTGGGGTTGGGATCCGCCGCCGCCCCGATAGATAGGCGCCGGTGAGGGAGCGCTCGCAGGCTAGGATGTCGGCTAGAGATCCTTGGGCCACCACTTCTCCGCCGTGGATGCCAGCGCCAGGGCCAATGTCCACGATGTGGTCGGCGGCGCGAATGGTCTCTTCATCGTGTTCCACCACAATTAAGGTGTTGCCCAGATCCCGTAGGCGGAATAGGGTTTGCAAGAGGCGTTGGTTATCCCGCTGGTGCAGGCCAATGGAGGGTTCGTCCAGCACGTAGAGCACCCCCGTCAGGCCGGAGCCAATCTGGCTGGCCAGTCGGATCCGCTGCGCCTCGCCCCCCGAAAGGGTCATGGCCGGTCGGGCCAGGGTGAGGTAGTCAAGGCCCACGTCAATTAAAAACTGCAGGCGGGTTTTGATCTCCCGCAGCACTAGCTCGGCAATCTGCGCTTGGCGGGGGGTAAGCTGGAGCTGCTCCAGGCGCTGCAGGCAGTCGCGGATGGAGATCTCGGTGAGATCTGTGATGCGGTAGCCACCGACGCGCACGGCCAGGGCCTCTGGCCGCAGCCGGGATCCGCCACAGGCAGCACAGGGGCGGTAGGTGAGGTAGGTCTCCAGCTTTTGCCGGTAGGTTTCGGCGGTGGTCTCTTGGTAGTGCCGCTGCAACTGCGGGATTACCCCTTCAAAGCGGCGGTAGTAGCCCCGGCTCCCCTGGGGGGATTCCGCCTCAACGTAGATCTCCTGGTCGCTGCCGTAGAGGAGGAGCTGCTGCTGCTCGGGGGTAAGGTCGCACCAGCGGCTGCTGAGCTCAAAGCCAAAGGCCTTAGCAGCCCCCGCCAGTAGGGCCAGATAGTAGGGGTTCTCCCGCTCCGCCCAGGGGGCAATGGCCGCATAGAGGGGGAGCTTGGGATCCGGCACGATCCGGTCGGGGTCGAAGATGGGTTCAAAGCCCAGGCCGTGACAGACGGGACAGGCGCCGATGGGGGAGTTAAAGGAAAATAGCCGCGGCGACAGCTCGCCCAGCACGGAGCCGTGTTCGGGGCAGGCAAATTGTTCCGAAAAGATCAGCTCCGTTGGCTTGCCGTTGAGGTACTGCCCCGCCACCTCGGCTACTTTTTGCAGCAGGTGTTCCCGTTCGTCTTCACGGGGCAAGAGCTCCACCACCGCCAGTCCCCCCGACTGGCGCAGACAGGTGGTCAGGGAATCGGCCAGCCGCTCTGCCATGTTGGGGCCCTTAACCAGCCGATCCACCACCACCTCAATGGTGTGGGCCTTGGTTTTGGCCAACTCAATTTCCTCGCTGAGATCCCGCACCTGGCCGTCGATGCGCACCCGCACAAACCCCTGCTGGCTCAGGCTTTGCAAGAGCGCTGCGTGGGTGCCCTTTTTTCCCCTCACCACGGGCGCAAGCAACTGAAAGCGCGTCCGCTCCGGCAGGGCCAGGATCTGGTCCACCATTTGATCCACCGTCTGGGGGGCAATCACCCGGTCACAATGGGGGCAGTGGGGGATCCCGGCCCGCCCGTAGAGAAGCCGCAGGTAGTCGTAGATTTCGGTAACGGTGCCAACCGTGGAGCGGGGGTTGTGGCTGGTGGACTTTTGGTCGATGGCAATGGCCGGGCTCAAGCCCTCGATGCGATCCACATCCGGCTTATCCAGTTGCCCCAGAAATTGCCGCGCATAGGCGCTAAGGGACTCCACGTAGCGCCGCTGCCCCTCGGCAAAGATGGTGTCGAAGGCCAGAGAAGATTTTCCAGACCCGGAGACGCCGGTAAACACCACCAGGCGATTGCGCGGGATCCGCAGCTCGAGGTTTTTGAGGTTGTGCTGCCGCGCCCCCACCACATGGATTTCGTTTTGGCCGGACATCTCATCCCCTCTGTGTGCAGCGTGGGTGGAGACTCTGCCCAAAATTGGCGAGTCGAAAAACAACAAAAGTTAATGAACATTAACGATTCTAGTGCTGCAGCAGAAGTCTGTCTTCTCCCCATCGCAAGGGGTGCCGGCAATAGGGGGCAGGAGAAGAGGAAAGACTTGGCTATCTTGGAAGGGCCACTTGAGGGATCCCGAAGCAACCTAGCCCATGACCTGGCCACTGCTTGCCGTCCAAAAGCTCTTCATCTACCTGCTGGTGGGGATCGCCTTTGCCGCCCTTTGTCTGGGAGATCAGGCCCTGTCGCCGGCGGTTATCGCCCTCTGCTTGGCGGCGGGGGCTGCCAGTTGGCTTTGGGAGCCGCCCCGCATTAGCTTTGCCCGCTATGCGCCCCTGTGGATGCCCCTGACGGTGAGCGTGCTGGTCAGCCTGGCGGCCCTGGTGCTTGCGGGCGTGCTGCCGCTTTCGGATGGGGCCATAGGCCTGGTGCTCTACCTTACGGGGGCCAAGTTGTTTCAGCGGGAGCGGGCAGCCGACCACATTCAGTTGACGGTGTTGTCTTTGCTTTTGATGGCCATCGCCACCCTCTTTAACGAGGACATCAGCTTTGGGTTTTTATTCCTGCTGTATGTGGGGGTGGGGCTGGTTAACCTCACCCTCTATCACCTGCGCCTGCAGGCGGAGCAGCACCCCCAGGCGGCCAGCCAAGTCCGCGGGATCGACCTCAACTTTCTGGGGTTGCTTGGATCCCTGGCTTTGCTGGCAACCCTTCTCGCGGTGGTTTTGTTTTTCCTCTTTCCGCGCCTTAGCTTGGGGCTCCTAGGCCGGCAGGCCCGCTCGCCGGTGATGACCACTGGCTTTGCCGAGGAAGTCAGCCTGGGGGAGTTCGGCACCCTCAAGACCGACAGCACTGTTGTTATGCGGGTGGAGTTCCCGGCGGGGGTGCCCCCTCAGGTGGAGTCCCTCTACTGGCGGGGGATCAGCTTTGATCGCTACGACGGGCGGGCTTGGTCGCGGACGCTGGACCGCGCGATCCCGATTTTCCCCAATGCAGCAGGGGTCTTTGCCCTCTCGGCTTCCCCCTTGATCCCCACCGCTAGCGAGCTCCAGTTCTTTCCCCTGGAGCAGCTTATCTACCTAGAGCCGCTGGCCACCAACACCGTCTTTGGGGTGGCGCCGCTGCTGGAGGTGGAGTGGTTGGATCGGGGGGGGGCGATGACCCCTCAGCAGGCATGGCAACGGCAAACTCGCCGCCTCCTCCTGCACGAGAGCGGGGATGTCAGCCATTCCCTGCCCCCCCGGCTGCCCTATCTCTACCGCGCCGTGAGCTGGATCCCCCGCGATCTGGAGCCCCGCCTGCGCCAGCTCGGCCAGGCGGAGTTGCTGAGGGCTCTTGACCCAGCCCAGCAGGCAGCCTACCTGCAGTTGCCGGCAGATCTAGATCCGCGCATTCCCGCCTTGGCAGAGGAGATCACGGCTGGGATCCCCGATGTCTTTGGCAAGGTAGCGGCTCTGCAGAACTATCTGCTGGAGAACTACGCCTACACCACGGATCTGCCGGATCCCGGGGCTGAGCCGCCTTTGGAGGCCTTTTTGTTTACCCACCGCCGCGGCCACTGCGAATACTTTGCCACCGCCCTGACGGTGCTGGCCCGCAGCCTTGGCATCCCGGCCCGCGTGGTCAATGGCTTTTTGGGCGGGCGCTGGGTGGCGCAGGAAAAGTACCTGGCGGTGCGCAACGCCGATGCCCATTCTTGGACGGAGATCCCCTTTGGCCCCTATGGATGGATCCGCTTCGACGCCACGCCGCCAGAGGCCAATGTCAGCCAGCGGCAAAGCTGGTGGGATCCCCTGCAGGATTTTTACGACAGCCTGCGCTTCCGTTGGTTTAAGTACGTCATCCAGTACGACCTATCCACCCAGCGGCAGATCTGGCGGCAGATTCAGGAGCTGGCCAGCCGCGTGACCGCTCCCCAAAAGCAGGAGGATGTCGTTGCCGCCCTCCGCCGCAGCTTGGTGGGCTGGGGGCAAAGCCTGCAGCAAAACAGCCTGCCGCTGGTGGGGGTGATGGTCATCACTGGCTTCACGGCCTACTGGGGCCGCCGCCGCCGCTACCAGGCTTTGCACTGGCGCGATGGGGGATGGATCCTCTTGGCCACACTTGGCAATGGGGTGGTGATGGGATCCCTGTGGCAGCCGCCCCCAGAATGGCCCACCTGGATGATCGGGATCCTGCTGCCAAGTCTGGCCTTTGCCGGCATGCGCTGGATCCCGACGGCCCTGCCCAAATCGCAGCGGCGCCGCCAGGCAATCTCCAGACTTTACCTCCAACTGCGGGAGCTGGCGACGGCAGTGGGGATCCCAGCCCACCTGGGGCCAGAAGCCTGCCTAGAACACTTGCGCCAGTCCAACTTGCCCCAAGCCGAGCTCGCCATCCAGTTCTTGCAGCGCTACCTGGAGGTGCGCTTTGGCGGGATCCCGCTGGCAGCCGGGGAACTGCAGCGTTGGCAACGACAACTCCGACAGCTTAGGCAGGCCTGGCAGGCCAAAAGTTCGACGCTTACTTCTAAAAGAGCCGCTTGACCTGAAGCCGGCTGGGCCCTGGAGCTCTACGAGCAGCCTTGACGTTATGAGGTGGTTAAGAGATAGTTAACTCTAGGTATAGACATAAGCGGTAGGCCATTGTTGCAAGTGGGCTCTGCCGCTGGTTTTGCCTGTGACCTTGCTAAGGAATCCAAGGCTGTGTTACTTTCCTTGACGTTCAGCCTTGAACAAGCAAGGGCAGGTTTACTATGCGTAACCATTCTCTGAGGGCAGCTCTGGCCGCAACGCTGTGCCTACTGTCCTCTTCCCTTTTTTCTAGCCTGGCCCAGGCGGCGCCGAAGCCGACCGGCAACGGGGCGATCTTTTTCCACCCCGATGGCACTTCGGCCTCCCACTGGGACATCACGCGCATTCTCCACTACGGCCCGGATGGCTTCTTGAACTGGGATCGTCTGCCTGTCATCACCACCTATCGTGGCCATCACCTTGACCTATTGGGTGGAACCTCCAACGCCGGGGCGGTGACGCATGCCACAGGCACTCGTGTGCATGGCGCATCTTTTGGCTTGGATCCGGACGGCAAGGAGTATCCCTCGGCCAACGGCACCCTGAACACGATCATGGAAGATGCTGTGGCGGCGGGTTTGGGTACGGCCCTGGTGCAGTCGGGATCCATCATCGAGCCGGGGACGGCTGCTTTTGTTGCTGAAGCTCCCAAGCGCAGCGACTACGAAGAGATCGCCCTGGAAGTGGTGGAGTCGGGGGTAGACATCATCCTGGGGGCCGGTGAGGAATGGCTGTTGCCGGAAGGTGTCCAGGGGCGCTTTGGCCAAGGGAAGCGCAAGGATGGCCGCAACCTCATCGAGGAAGCCAAGAAAAAAGGGTATGCCGTCGTCTACACCCGCGATGAGCTGCTGAAGCTGCCGGCGGATGCCGCCAAGGTTTTGGGGGTGTTCAACGTAGAGGACACCTTCTACGACAAACCTGAAGAAGAGCTGCGCAAAGAAAACTTGCCCAACTACATCGCCAGCGCGCCCACCATTGCCGAGATGACGCAGTTTGCCCTGGAGCGGATCTCCCGCAATCCCAAGGGCTTCTTCGCCGTCATTGAGGAAGAGGGCACCGACAACATGTGCAACAACCTCAATGCTTCCGGCTGCCTGGAGGCCATGAAGCGGGCTGACGATGCCATTGGGGTAATTCTCGACTTCATCGAGAAGAATCCCAAAACCTTCATGATCACCACCAGCGACAGCAACGCCGGCGGGATGCAGTTGGTGGATGTGGAGTCTGCCGATGAGCCGCTGCCCCCCACTGACCCCGAAGAAAGCGGCGCCCCCATCGATGGCGTCGAGGGCACGGGTACGAAGCCATTTGTTTCAGCACCCGACAAGAACGGCAACCGCCGCCCCTTTGCGGTGGCGTGGGCCACTGGAGACGACGCCGGCAGTGGAGTTATCGCCCGCGCGGCGGGCCTGAACGCCCAAGAGCTGGTGCCCACCACCGGGATCCTGAACACCGACATCTACCGCATTCTCTACACAGTTCTCTTCGGGGAGCGCATCCCCAGCGAGCTGAAGCCGTAGTCTCAGGCAACCCGGCATTGGCTCCGAACTTCTGAAGACCGAGGGGATCCAGGCGATCCCCTTTTCATTTCCATAAGTCATTAACGCAACGCTGTCGCGAACGCGCTGCTCTAACTCCCCTCTCCCTCAGGGAGAGGGGTTGGGGGTGAGGGAGTCCCTGAGGGAGAGGGGTTGGGGGTGAGGGAAGTCCTTGCCACGTCTTGTCCAGAGCTAGGAAAGAGTGGATAGTCTGCCCTGGGCCGGCTGAGAGTGCCTCTGCTGCACCGCCTGGTAGCGCCGCTTGAACTCCTGCTGCTGCACCTTGTGATCCACGATGGGATCCGGGTAGCCGCAGCGCCGCCGCTCCTGCAGGGCCCAGGATCCCTTGGGATCCTCCCCCACCCACAGCAAAGCCGGGGTATCTAGCCCCGCTAGCTCCGGCAGGTAGCGACGGATGTACTCCCCCTCCGGGTCGTAGCGGGCTGCCTGGGTGGCCGGGTTGAAGATGCGCAGTGGCCTGGGATCCGTACCCACACCGGCGCTCCACTGCCAGCCGCCGTTGTTGGCGGCCAGATCCCCGTCGACCAGCTTCTGCATAAAGTAGCGCTCTCCCCAGCGCCAGTCGATGAGCAGATCTTTGGTTAGAAAGCTGGCCACGATCATGCGGCAGCGGTTGTGCATCCAGCCGGTCTCGTTGAGCTGGCGCATGGCCGCATCTACGATGGGGTAGCCCGTCTCTCCGGCGCACCAGGCCTGAAACCAGTCCTGCCGGTTGTCCCACTCCAGCGCATCAAAAGCTCGCCGGTAGGCGCCGCTCTCCACGTAGGGCCAGTGGGCTAAGACATGCTTGTAAAACTCGCGCCAGCACAGCTCCTGCCGCCAAGTTTGCAGGCTGCTCTCGGCCTCTTCACTGCGCACCTCTGCTTCCACCTCCCGCGTAGCCTGCCACACCTGGCGAATGCCGATGGTTCCCCAGCACAGGTGGGGGCTGAGGAGAGAGGTGCCCTGTTCAGCCGGGAAATTGCGGGCCCGCTCATAGTCGAAAATGCGCAGGCCCTGACAAAAATCCTCCAGCAGCGCTTGGGCTGCCCTCTCGCCTGATGTCGGGATCCGCTGGTTGCAGACAAAGCCCAGATCCGCCAAGGTGGGCAGAGGTTGAGCTTTCAGGTTTGGCAGCCGCTGGAGCTCCTTGGGAATGGGGAAGGGATCCGGCTTGGGCAAGCTGGACCAGCGGCGCCAGAAAGGGGTAAAAACCGAGTAGGGCTCCCCCGCCTGGGTCAATACTTCCCCCGGCCCGTGCAGCAGCATATCTTGGTAAGAAAAAGACAGGATCCCGGCTGCCGTCAAGCTGGCCCGCACCTGACTCTCCTGCTGCCGGGCCAAGGGATCCAGATCCTCGTTCCAAAACACGGCCTGCGCCCCCAGCTCGGTGGCCAACTGCCGCAGCTCCACCGCCGGATCCCCCCGCCGCCAGAGGAGCGGGATCCCCATCTGGGCGTAGCGCTCCTGCAGCTCCTGTAACGCCTGAAGGAGAAACGCCACCCTGGCTGGGGCCATATCCGCCCGCTGCAAAACCTGCGGGTCGAAAACGAAAACCGGCACCACCTGGGAGCTGCGCTGCGCCGCCGCATGGAGGGCTGTGTTGTCCGCCAGCCGCAGATCGCGGCGATGCCAAATCAAAACCGGGGAAGTCATAGGCTACTGAGGAACGGGATCCCATCTTGGCCGGTTCCCACCACCCCTTTCAACTCATTCCCCCCTCCTGGACAGCCAGGAGCTAGACTATGAAGAACCTTAAAGGGCTCTGTCAAAGCTCTGGACGGTCGAGCAGCCGGCTGGGACAATAGCGGCAGCGTTCATCTGGCTTTTGTTGGCCATCGCTGTACCCCATTGCATACGCTGTATCCCCCAACATCACCACCAATTGAGTTAGCTTCAGGGAGAGCAAGGGGTCAAGCGGCTCTGTGACATTCAGCATAAACTGCTCAATGGAGCGCCGCAGGGCCTCTGGCGTCTTGATCATCACGTCTCCATCCATCCATCGATGGCTTTAGGTATTCATACTCAAGGCAAGGTGGACATGGATTCAAGATAAAGGTAGAAGAGAGAGATGCTCGTAGCATCGGCTACTGTTCTGGGGATCGAGCCGACGCGGACTCTGCTCCACACCGGCCAGAGCCGGTTTGCGGATGAGCGGTAACCTAGGTATCCAAAAATGGCGACAGCGCGACGGGTGGCACGGGTAGCCGAGCTGATCAAACGGGAGGTCAGCCAAATCCTGCTCTCGGAGATCAAAGATGACCGCGTGGGGGCGGGCATGGTCAGCATTGTGGATGTCGAGGTTTCCAATGACTTGCAAAATGCCCGCATCTTCGTCAGCATCTATGGCGATGAAGCGGCCCAGCAGCAGACCATGGAGGGGCTGGCCTCTGCCACTTCCTTCGTGCGGCGGGAAATCGGTCAGCGCCTCGGCCTGCGACGGGTGCCGACGGTGGTGTTTTTGCAGGATCGCTCTTTGGAGCGGGGATCCCGGGTTCTGGCCCTGCTTAACCAACTGAAACGGGACGCCGAAACTAAGCAGGAGGGATCCTCATCTAAGAACCAGGAAACGGTTGAAGAGGGCAGTGAGGGCGAAGCAGAGGAGTTGGGTAACCAATAGCTACACCGTTTTGTTAGCAGGCACTACCCGTCTCTCAGCTCTACAGGCCACAAACGGGCGGAAGCTTTGGTTTCCTGCCTAAACGGGCAACCCCTGCTGCCCCCCGACTCTGGCCATCTGCTTTTGCACTGCAAAGACTCTGCTCTAGTCCCCTTGCCTATGGCAGCACCCCAACGGCTCCAGAAACTTTTGGCTCAGCAGGGCTTGGCCTCCCGCCGCCAGGTGGAAGCTTGGATCCTAGCCGGACGCATTCGAGTCAATGGGAAGGTGGTCACCGAGCTGGGCTTTAAAGCCGATCCGGAACGGGATCGCGTCGAGGTGGATGGACGGGTGATCCTCTTCAGGGATCCGGCCCGCCACGTTTTGCTTCTGCACAAGCCCCTGGGAGTCTTGTCCACCTGTAGGGATCCCCTAGGACGCAAGACGGTGCTGGATTTGCTTCCCCCACCCTGGAACCGGCAGATCCGTCTTTACCCGGTGGGCCGATTGGACGCCGACAGCAGTGGGGCCCTGCTTCTGACTAACGACGGCGACCTGACGCTGAAGCTGACCCACCCGCGCTACCATCTGCCCAAGGCCTATCTTGTGCAGGTGCAGGGGCGCCCTAGCCAAGCCACTCTGCAACGGTGGCGGGAGGGCGTCGACTTGGATGGGTCTACCACTTTGCCGGCAGAGGTGGAGTTTTGTGATCCGCCCCCTTTTGGAAGAACCTCCCACTCCTCTTGGCTGAGGGTAGTCCTATTTGAAGGCCGCAACCGGCAAATTCGGCGGGTGGCCGAGCAGCTGGGCCATCCTGTGCTCAGCTTACACCGGGAGGCGATTGGCCCGCTGCGTCTAGGCAACCTAAAGCCAGGTCAGTTTCGCCTGTTGCAGCCGCAGGAGGTTCAGGCTTTGCTAGCCCCGTTTGCGGTCACTAACGGCTCAGCTCTGTCCAGAAGCGCCTCTTTTCACTCCTCCTCTCCCTCTTCATAATCTTTAGCGGGGGGAACTTTGTGCCCATCCTCTCTTTTGCAGGTAGCCAAACGATGCAAGAGTCGGAACGCTCTAAGGACTCTGTCCCGCCAACGGGATTGGAAGCCCTGGGATCCCTGTTGCGGCAAACACGGGAGGCACGGGGGCTGACGTTGACAGATGTAGCCAACGATACCTTCATCCGCTCCCAATATCTGCAGGCCCTGGAGGAAGCCGACTTGAGCCGGTTGCCGGAGCCGGTCTATGTGCAAGGCTTCCTCAAGCGCTATGCCAACTATCTGGGGCTGGATGGCGAGGCTTTATCTCGGCAAGCTTTGCCACTCCTATCTGCCAAAACGCCCCATGCGCTCCCTCCTCTTACTGCTGTTGGCGAACAGCTGGGCTTTGCCCTGCGCCCCTTTCACCTTTGGGCCGCCTATGTGGTGCTGGTCGTGCTGGCGGTGGGAGGGCTGTCGGCTCTTTTGGACGGCACCGGCAACCCCTTTGGGCATTGGCTGGCCAGCAGGTCAAGCGGCGAGGGATCCCAGTCGCAGCCGCAAGCAGCTAACTCCCCTGGGCGCAGCCCAGAACCGACCCTTCGCCAGATGTTTCCCACGCTGGATCAGTGGACGCGCATCCAGGGGGTTTTCCCTGACGTGTTGGAGGCCCATACGGAGGGGACGCGGCGCAAGCCGGTGCGCCTTGATATTCGCGTGGTAGAGCGTCCCTCCTGGCTACGAGTCATCGCCGATGGAAAAACCGTTTTTGAGGCCACCCTGCAGCCGGGGGCAGAGCTGAACTGGGAAGCCGAGCGATCAATTGTGCTGCGTACCGGCAATGCCGGCGGGGTGTTGGTGACCTTCAACGACCGCCATCTGGGGGTGATGGGAAGGTTTGGAGAGGTGAAAGAGCTGATGTTTGAGCCGGGGCTAGATATTCAATCCTTCCAATCCTTGCAATAGGGATCCGGCTCCGCCGGAGGGGCTAAAGGCCTTGATTGGGTTGAGGTAGGGCAGAAGCGATTTGCCACCCTTGGGATCCCAACTGCTGCAGCAGACGCCGGACTTTGTCCAGATCTTTGTCGCCCGGTTGGTGCTCGACGCCGCTGGAGAGATCAATGCCGCTAGGCTGGAGGTAGCTGAGGGCCTGCAGAACATTGTCTGGGGTGAGGCCACCGGCCAGCAGCCAGGGCAGGGGCAGGGAGCGGTGGGCCAACTCTGGCCAGTTGAGGGTTTGCCCAGTGCCACCTGCCCGCTGTGGGTGATAGGCGTCCAGAAGCAGAGCCTCCACACAGTCGCCGTAGAGGTGGGCTGCCTCCAGATCTGCCGGCTGGCGAATGCGCAGGGCCTTGATGCGGCGAATGCCGGGGAGCCATTCTCCCAGTTGCCGGCACTCTTCTGGCGATTCCTGGCCGTGGAGCTGAACAGCCGTGAGGCCGCCCACTTCCACCCAGGTGGCAATCGTACGGGGATCCTGATCCACAAAGACCCCCACCTTTTCCACATGTCCGGGCAGGGATCCCAGCCAGCGCGCTGCCGAGAGAGGCAAATAGCGCGGCGTGTTGGGCACTGCGATAAACCCAAGAGCGCTCACCCCCAGCGCAGCGATAGCCTCCGCTTGATCCTGGCGAGTGATGCCGCAGATTTTGACAAACAACCGGCCCATTGGGACGACAATCCCCTACTTTTGGTCGGGGCGCATTTGCAGACGATCCGGCTGTGCTGGATGAAGCGTGTTGATCCGGCGCACCATTTGCCACAGCCGCCCAAAGTTGCGTTGGTTAAAATGCATCACCAGCCTTGGCAAATGGGCAATCTCTTCCTCTGCTTCTTCCGGCAAAGCCTCAGTTTGCTCGATTCGGCCCGAGTCGAGAATGTCGGCAAACTCTTCGTTTAAGATATCCAGAGCCTGGGGCGAGAGCTTGGCATTCAAGCGCAAAACCAGCAGTTCCCGCACATAGCGATTGCTGTGAAAGATGCGATAAAAATCGACGATCTGCTGGCAGGCATCCCCTACATCGTCAGTTAAGGTGTATAAGAAGAGATCTTCTGGGCTGATCAGGCCGCGGCTGAGTAGATGCTCCCGCACATATTCATCCCATTCTTTCCAGTAGCAACCGCCCTTCTTGTCCACCAGCACCAAGGGCATGAGCTTGGTTTTACCGGTTTGCATCAAGGTCAGACATTCAAAAGCCTCATCCTGCGTACCAAAGCCACCGGGGAAAAGCACCAGCGCATCGGTTTCTTTGACAAAAAAGAGCTTGCGTGAAAAGAAATACTTAAAGTTAATGACCCGATCGCTGGCAGCAATCACAGGATTGGCCATCTGCTCGAAGGGAAGCTGGATATTCAGCCCAAACGAGTTTTCCAGCCCTGCCCCCCGATTGCCGGCTTCCATGATTCCACTGCCGCCCCCCGTCAGCACCATGAACCCTCGCTGGCTGATGCAGTGGGCGAACAACTGTGCCTGTCGGTATTCCGGGCTGTCCGGCCCTACCCGTGCCGACCCAAAAACTGTTACCTTGCGCTGATGGACATAGTTCTGGAAGGCCGCAAACCCCTGCTCTAGATCCTCAAGCGTGGCCGCCAGGATCTTGGCGTCCAGGCGGCTGAGATTCAGAGATCCCATCCGCTGCAGTGACTGCAAAATGCGCAGCCAAGCCGTCCGGTTGGGGTGATACTCCAACTGCTTCAGACGAGTCTCAGCGTTGGAGAAAATCTCCTGGAGAAGAGAAGAAAGGGAATCAGCCAAGCCAGGATCCAGAGTTCTCTGTTATTACTTTACTGCAATAGACTATCGACGGTAAACGAACCCCGGCACTCATCTTCGTTGAGTCAACGCAAAATGGCTTACACCACGCTGCGCGAGCCGATAGAGTGCGGGCTTCACGCTTCACAGACTTGTTGGTACAGAGGTCTCAGAGTGCCACTGCCATGGGATCCACGGTGGGAAACTCTCCAGAGATTTAACTTGTTCTCCTCACTTGTAGCACAAGCAGCTGTTACCCCGACACTAATTGGCTCTTGAGTTAACACAATTCACCAATCAATACAGTGCGGGGCTTGCCGCCGATTAAGCTAAATGCTACTTAGGCTTTACTCCCGAATCCAGACGTAGCGCTCTGAAGCACTGACAGTCGCTCCTCCTGCCCGGATCTTAGCCCTCAGCAGGCGTGTCAAAGTGCTTCTCCAGAATTGTGGTTAGAGTTGCCTTAGGCACAGCGCCGACCACCACATCTACCTTCTGGCCTCCCTTGAAGAGCATCAAGGTGGGAATGCTGCGAATGCCATACTGGCTGGCAGTTTGGGGATTCTCGTCCGTATTGATTTTCACGACCTTAACCTTGCCGGCATACTGCTCGGCTATCTCCTGAACCACAGGAGCTACCATCCGGCATGGGCCACACCAGGGCGCCCAAAAATCCACCAAGACTGGGATATCGCTACGCAGCACCTCTGCCTCAAAGGTAGCATCAGCAACATCTATTGCTGCAGACATGCTTGGAGAACTCCTGAAACAGTACGTACCCGTCACTCAGAGCGATCCTATCATAACTTTCTGGGCTTCTGTTCTAGGCCGCAGCAGGCACCTACAATTTTTGCCAGAGGGTTGGGCTGAACAGGCGAGCTTTTCCCAACCTGAGCGGGGTATTCTGGAGTGGAAGAGGGAGAAAGCGTGCAGGCGCCGATGGCATTTGAGCTCGGGCCAGAAGGAGGCAATCAGGCTGCAGCCGAGAAGCGGACTGCCGTCCAGGAAGTAGCTGTGGATTTTATTCGCCACGGCATAGCCGAAGAAGCACAAGCGGGAGTGGAGGACGCTTTCCGCGCCTTGACCGACGAGGGACGCAAGCGCTGCCGCAAAATTGCCCGCCAACTCAAGGATATGGGTTGGAAGTGGGATCTCCTGCTCACCAGCCCCCTTGTGAGGGCGCGGCAGACGGCGGAGATTTTTTTTCACGAGAACTTGGCCGAAGCTCTAGAAGTGTTTGAGCCGCTGGCCCCGGACGGCAGCTTCACCGACCTGGTGCGCTGGCAGGCGGAGCGGGATCCCTTCACGTCTCTGGCCTTGGTCGGCCACCAGCCGGATCTGAGCCTGTGGATACAGGCAGCTATTGGCCTACTGCCGACCAATCCCCAGGCTATTACCCTCAAAAAGGCAGGCTTGGCCCAGGTGCGCTTTGCAGAAGGCCGTATCGACTATTGCCAGGGATCCCTGACGTTGTTGCTTTCTCCCAAAGTGATATTGCGCTGACTCTGCCCTACCTGATGTAGCCGTGCGAACGTGGCAGCTAGCGTTAACTTTTGTTAAGGTGGTGCAAACCCCAGCCGTAGGGAGCATTTCACGATGGCCAAGATCTTCACCCCTGAATTCAACCAGTTTGAGACCATCAACGCCACTCAGGCGTGGTCTTTGTTTTTTACCATTAGCACTTCTGACCGGCTCCTGGGCGAAGACCCGACTGTTGGCCGCTACATTACGCTAGCCCTGTTCAGTGCCATCCTCAGCGGGATCCTGAATGTGCTGCTGGCGTCCTAGTGGGCGGACAGCCTGTGGTTTTCTGAGACCTTGGTCTTTTGCGTTGTTAAGAGCCCGCTGGCAGTGACGGCTTGGCCTGAGGCAAGGGGGATCCTGCTCTCAGGTTTTTTGCTTTTGAATGGGAAAGGATCCCTTGTTTTTTCTCTGGGTTCTTCTCATGAGCGCTTCTGAGATGGGTTCCGTAGAAACCGGACGTCTGGCGGCGGCCTTGCCCGCCGAGCTGCCGTTGCTGCTGGCGCCGGCGGGGGACTGGGAGTGTGCCAAGGCGGCGGTGGAAAACGGAGCCGATGCCATCTATTTCGGGCTGGAACGGTTTAATGCCCGCATGCGCGCCCGCAACTTCACCGAGGCGGATTTGCCGGAGCTGATGGCCTGGCTGCACCAGCGCGGGGTGCGGGGCTACGTAACTTTAAATACCTTGGTCTTTCCTGAGGAGCTGGAGGAGGCGGAACGGTACATCCGCGCCATGACGGCAGCAGGGGTGGACGCTGTCATTGTGCAGGATGTCGGCATTGCCCGGCTGGTTCGGCATCTTTCTCCCGATTTCCCCCTCCACGCCTCGACGCAGATGACCATTACCAGTGGCGTGGGAGCCGAGTTTGCCGCCGAGCTGGGCTGTGAGGTGGTGGTGCTGTCGCGGGAGTGTTCCCTTAAGGAAATAGCCAAGATCCGCGCCCATCTGGAAGAGAAGGGATCCCCAATTGCTCTGGAGGTGTTTGTCCATGGGGCCCTCTGCGTGGCCTATTCCGGGCAATGTCTAACCAGCGAGGCGCTGGGGGGACGTTCGGCCAACCGCGGAGAATGTGCCCAGGCCTGCCGCCTGCCTTACGAGCTGGTGGTAGACGGGATCCGGCGTGATCTCGGGGAGAAGCGGTATCTGCTCAGCCCCCAGGATTTGGCCGGGCTGGAGGTGCTGCCGGAGCTGGTCAAGTTGGGGATCCACTGCCTAAAAATTGAGGGCCGCCTGAAATCGCCGGAATATGTAGCCAATGTAACGCGCATCTATCGGCGGGCCTTGGACGCCTTGGGGGCAGGGCAGGCGTGGCAGCCCTCAACTCAGGAGTGGTATGAGCTGGAGATGAGCTTTTCCCGCGGGCTGTATACCGGCTGGCTGCGGGGCATCAACAACCAAGAGCTGGTGCATGCCCGTTTTGGCAAAAAGCGGGGGGTTTACTTAGGGCAGGTGCTGGGGATTCAAGGGGAGCGGGTGGGGGTACGCCTAGAAGCCCCCATCAAGGCGGGGGATGGTGTGGTGTTTGACCAGGGGGAGCCGGAGCTGCCGGAGCAGGGGGGGCGAGTCTACCGTGTGCAAGAGCAGCAGGGGTTGGCCTGGCTTTGCTTTGCTCCGGGGGCAATTGACTGCAAACGCCTACGGGTGGGGGATCGCCTCTGGAAAACCAGTGACCCAGAGCTGGAGAAACGCCTGCGCCAGAGCTACGCCGGGGATCAGCCCCGCTTCCGACGCCCCGTTCACCTGGAAGTCCACGGCCAGGCCGGCCTGCCCCTGACGCTGATTTTGCGGGATGAAGAGGGCCACACAGTGCGGGTGGACTCCCCTGTGCCCTTGCAGCCTGCCCACCACCAACCCCTCACCGACGAGAAGCTGCAACAGCAACTGGGCCGCCTAGGGGGCACGCCCTTTCGCCTGGGATCCCTGCACAATGCCCTGGAGGGAGAAGTGATGCTGCCGCTGAGCGTCCTCAACCAGATGCGGCGCCAGGCAGTGGAGCAGTTGCAGGCGCTGCGGGCCCGGCCCCGCCGCTGGCACTTTAACCCTAACGCCCACTGGCAAGACCTGCTGCCCCCCCCAGAGCAAGCCGAGCCGGGATCGCCCCAGCTTGTGGTCTTGGTGCGGGAGCCGGAGCAGTTGCCGGCAGTGATTGCCTGTGGCATCCGCCAGATCTACCTGGAGTTGGAGGATCCCCGCCGCTACCGGGAAGTTATCCGCGCTACCAAAGCTGCCCACCCCGAGGTGGAGCTGTGGGTGGCCCCGCCCCGCATTACCAAGCCGGGAGAAAGCTGGATCCTCAAACAGGTGTTGGCAGCAGGAGCCGATGGCTATCTGGTGCGCAACTACGACCACCTGCGCTTTTTTGCCAACCAGCGCTGCATCGGCGATTTTTCCTTGAACGTGGCTAACCCCATCACCGCCCACTATTTCAAAAGCCGCTACCCCTTGGAGCGCCTGACGGCCTCCTATGACCTCAACCACGAGCAACTGGGATCCCTGCTGCAAGCTGGCCCCGCCCACTGGTACGAGGTTACCATCCACCAGCACATGCCCCTGTTTCACATGGAGCACTGCGTCTTCTGCGCCTTTTTGTCGAGCGGCACGGATTACACCAATTGTGGCCGCCCCTGCGAAAAACACGAGGTAAAGCTAAGGGACAGGGCTAATGTTGAGCACATTTTGAAAGCTGACGCTGGCTGCCGCAACACCCTCTACAATGGCAAAGCCCAAACTGGGGCCGAATATGTGCCGCGGCTACTGGCACTGGGGCTGCGCTATCTGCGCATCGAGTTCCTCCAGGAGTCTCCTGCGGAGATCCAACAAACTCTGCGTTGTTACCAGCAACTCCTTCAGGGCCAGATGAGCGGCTCTCAACTGTGGCGCCAGCTGAAGCTCCACAGCCAGCTAGGGGTAACGCGCGGTTCTCTGGAAAGTTGACAAGGGACGGCGCGGCCAAGCGCAATCCAAAAAGTGACGGGATCCCGGTCCATGCTCTTTTCGCCTCAGCAGATACTCCCCTCCGCCCTCTACCCCCTCCTGCACCAGGGCCTGAAAACTCTTTTCCCGGAGGCTCTCTGGGAGCTGCCGGCGGATCCCTCTAGACAGCAAGTGGCCCTTACCTTTGACGACGGCCCCCACCCGCAGCACACGCCAGCTCTGTTGCAGGTTTTACAGGAGTTTCAGGTGCCGGCCACCTTCTTTGTGTTGGGGGAACGGGTGCAGCGCTGGCCCCACCTGGCCCGGCAAATCCGCCAACAGGGCCACGGGATTGGTCTGCACGGCTGGCAGCATCACTCCTTTACCCAGCTCAGCCGCAGCGAATTGCACAACAGCTTGCGGCGCAGCCAAGCCGCCCTGGTGGCTGCCTGCGGCGGGATCCCAGAAGAATATCGGGCTGTGCGTCCCCCTAACGGACTGTTTTGGCCGCAAACGCTGGTGGATCTGCGCCGCTGGGGATTTTTTCCGGTGATGTGGAGCGTGGTGCCCGAAGATTGGCTGGAACCACCAGTTGCCCTGGTAGTAGAGCGGGTGCTGGCCCAGGTGCGGCCTGGCTCTCTAATTGTGCTCCACGATGGCGCCCAGGGAGGATCTCAAGTAGCCAAGGTGACGCGCCACTTGATCCCGGCCTTGAGAGAGGAGGGGTTTGACTTTGTCAGCCTGCCGGATCCTGGAGACCTTCCCAGTTGCGGAAAAGATTGAATACAGTAGGAGTCAGCTATCGAGCAGGGGGCAAGCTATGGGCGTGCGCAAGATCATCTACGGCATTTTTGGGCAGCGGGCCGGCAGCGTTATCGTCGGTACTTGGAACTGGCTGTGGGGGATCCCTGTGGACAAGGGTGGCACAGGGGCGGTGAAGGTAGCAGAAGAATCGCTACGGGCCATGCAAGAGACCGTGCAGCGTCTGACCGAAGCCGTCGCCACCCAAGTAGCTGCCTACCAGCGGGCCGAGCAAAAGTACATGCAAAAGGTGCGGGAGTACCAAGCGCTGGAGAATAAGGCTCGCCTGGCCATGCAGCGAGGGGATCAAGAGGCCGCCCGCCTGGCCATGGCGGAAGCGCTGCGCATTGAGGCGGTTCTCGGCCCGCTCAAAGAGAACGTGGAAACAGCGGAGCGCTACGTTACCGCTGCCAAGCAAAAGCTGGCCCGGGAAAAAGAGCGGCTGGCGGCCTACAAGAGCGAGCTGAGCAACCTCAAAGACATCAACGAGGTAAACCAAGCTCTTGAGCAGATGACTCGCGTCAACAACGCCTACAACATCGACTCGGCCAAGTCCCAATTCGAGGCGGCCAAAAATGCCATCCAAGCTCGCCAGCTCAAGACCCGCGCCATGAGCGAGCTCTCCGAGGATCGCAGCGAGCAACTTGCCGCCCAACTGGATGAAATGGCCATGGACGACGAAGTCTCTCGCCGGCTGGCCATGCTCACTGGCCAGGGGGGCAGCTCCGCCAATCTCCCCTTGCCGGATCTGGATTTCGAGAAGCGGCTTCCCCAATAGTGGGGATCCCTTCTGGCTATTGCCCCGCCTTGTCGGGTCTTTTCCTTCGCTGGGGTGTCGTTCCCGGGGGAGAGGGTCAACTTAGTCCTCGGCGAAATCGGCTTCCACCACCCCGCCGGTCTCGGGGCTGGCAGCCACTGCCTGCGCCGGCACAGCTTGTGCCACCTGTGGCACTTGCACGATCTGGGGCGTGAAGACAAACAAGTTGTACACCGTGTTGCGGCGGATGTTGTCCATCATCTCCAGGAACAGCTCATAGCCCTCGTTCTTGTACTCGATGAGGGGATCCCGTTGGCCATAGCCGCGCAGGCCCACCGCTTCCCGCAGCGCCTCCATCTGCTGTAGGTGCTCCCGCCAGAGGGTGTCTACCTGTTGCAACAGGAAGAAGCGCTCCGCCTTGCGCATCAAGCCTGGCTCAAACGTATCCAAGAAAGCTTCTTTGGCCTCGTAGGCTAGCTCTGCCTGCTTGATCAGGTGGTTCAAGATCTGTTCGTAGGAGAGATCCCGCAAGTCGTCGGCCTTGAGATTCTCTTTGAGCAGGGGGATGAACTCCTGCATCTTGGCGGTCAGCTTATCGATTTCCCACTCTTCCGGCGGCAGCTCCGGGTTGACGTGAGCCCGCACGATCTCTTCGACAGTCTTGCGCACGTAGTCCAGGATCTTGGGTTTGAGGTTCTCCCCTTCCAGGATGCGCCGCCGCTCCGAGTAGATGGCCCGCCGCTGGTTGTTCATCACCTCGTCGTACTCAAACACCTGTTTGCGCAGGTCGAAGTAATACACTTCCACCTTGCGCTGGGCGTTCTCCAAGCTACTGGAAAGCAGCGGGTGCTCGATGGGCATGTCCTCATCCACCCGGAACATATCCATCAGCTTGGCCACCCGCTCGCCGCCGAAGATCTTGAGCAGGTTATCTTCCAGGCTGAGGAAAAACCGCGAGGAGCCGGGATCCCCTTGCCGTCCGGCGCGGCCCCGCAACTGGTTGTCGATGCGACGGGACTCGTGGCGCTCCGTGCCGATCACGTGCAGGCCGCCCAGCCGCACCACTTCCTCGTGCTCGGCCTCGGTTACCTTTTCGTACTCGGCCTTGATGCTGTTGTAGACCTCCCGCAGTTGCAAAATCAGCGGATCCTGCACTGGCGCCTTCTCCGAGGCCACCGCGATGAGATCTTCCACCACCAGCTCCGGCAGGCGGTTCAACCCATACTTGGCCACCGCCGCCGCCACCACCTCGTCTAGAGCCTGACTAGTGCGGGGTGACAGCTCACAGGGGTAAAAGTTGGGAGAGACCACCGTCCAGGATTTTTTCGGCTTGGGCGAGGTTCCGCCAAACCCTTGCCCACCGCCCCGTCCTACCATGGGAACGGATCCCAGCGGGTTGTCGGCGTCCAGTTGCACCAGCTTGGGCATCAGCCGTTCCCGCAGCTTGAGGCGGGCCATGTACTCCGCATTGCCGCCCAAGATAATGTCCGTGCCGCGCCCGGCCATGTTGGTAGCAATGGTTACAGCACCTTTGCGCCCCGCCTGGGCGATGATCTCCGCTTCCCGCTCCACGTTCTCCGGCTTGGCGTTGAGGAGGTTGTGCGGGATCCCCATTTCCTTGAGCATGGCCGAGAGGCGTTCGGATTTCTCCACGCTGGTGGTTCCCACCAAAACAGGGCGCCCCTGGGCGTGCATGTGGGCAATTTCCTCGGCGACCGCTTTCCACTTGGCGTTTTCGGTCTTGTACACCAAGTCGGGGGCGTCTTTTCGGCGAATGGGCCGGTTGGTGGGGATCACCGTGACTTCTAGGTTGTAGGTTTTGCTGAACTCGGCTTCCTCGGTGCGGGCGGTGCCTGTCATGCCGGAGAGCTTAGGGTATAGCAGGAAGAGGTTTTGGTAGGTGATGGTGGCCAGGGTTTGGCTCTCGTTTTGAATCGGCACCCCCTCCTTGGCCTCCACCGCCTGGTGCAGCCCGTCTGACCAGCGGCGACCAGGGAGCACCCGCCCAGTGAACTCGTCTACGATCACCACCTCTTGGTTGCGGACGATGTAGTGGACATCCCGGATGAAGAGCTCCTTGGCCTTCACCGCATTAAAGACAAAATGCGCCCAGGGATCCTTGGGATCGAACAAGTCGGAGACCCCTAGCAACCGCTCGGCGGCTTCAAAACCTTCGTCGGTGAGGATGACGTTGCGGGCTTTTTCATCCACTTCGTAGTGCTCGTCCCGGATCAGCTCCCGCGCCACCTGGGCCGCCTTGAGGTACTTTTCGGAGGGACGGGCCATCTGGCCGGAGATGATCAGGGGAGTGCGGGCCTCGTCGATGAGGATGGAGTCCACCTCGTCGATGATGCAGTAGTTAAAGGGCCGCTGCATCACCTCTTTGATGTCGGTGGCCATGTTGTCCCGCAGGTAGTCAAAGCCCAACTCGCTGTTGGTGCAGTAGGTAATGTCGCAGTGGTAGCTGCGCCGCTTCTCGTCGCTGGACATGCCCTCTTGCACCAGGCCAACCGTTAGGCCCAGGAAGCGGTGCACCTGCCCCATCCACTCCGAGTCCCGCCGGGCCAAGTAGCCGTTGACAGTAACGATGTGAACCCCTTTCCCGGTTAAGCCGTTTAAGTAGGCAGGCAGGGTGGCAACCAGGGTTTTCCCCTCGCCGGTTTTCATCTCGGCAATCTGCCCTTCGTGCAGCACCATGCCGCCGATGAGCTGCACATCGTAGTGGCGCAAGTTGAGAACCCGCTTGGCCGCTTCCCGCACCACCGCAAACGCCTCGGGCAGGAGATCGTCGAGGGACTCCCCTCTATCCAAGCGCTGGCGAAACTCGGTGGTCTTGGCCCTGAGCTCCGCATCGGAAAGGGAGGCGATCTCAATCTCCAGCGAGTTAATCAGCTTGACGACAGGGAGGTACTGTCGGATCTTGCGATCGTTGGGATCCCCGAAGAGTTTCTGGAGGGCTTGGAGCATGGGCGAGCCTAGGCCAATAGAACGGGTATAGCGCAATTTTATCATTCCCCTCCCATTGTCTTGGGCGGCTAGAGCTTTGGCAGGAGGGAGGTGCTTGCGGCCAAGGGCAAGAAGATGTCAGGCTAGGGAAGCAAAGGGATCCTACGGCTTATGAATTTCTTGGGCATTGGGCTGCCAGAAATGCTCGTTATCTTTGCAGTGGCCCTCTTGGTGTTTGGGCCGCGCAAGCTGCCAGAGGTGGGTCGTGCCTTAGCTAAAACCTTGCGCAGCCTACAGGATGCTGCTAGGGAGTTTGAGGCGCAGTTAAGTCAGGAGGCCCAGGAGCTGGAAAAAGCTGCCCGCGCCTCTGCTCCCCAGACAGCAGTTGCAGCTTCACCCAAAACCAACCCCGTCGCCACCGCCGAGGCAGCTGCAAAACCCGTAGCTGCGGCAGAGCCTGGGGCCCCTGCGGACAACAACCCACCGACAGCAGATGCTGCCTAGCTTCCTCGCTTCGGCCTGGAGATCCCCTGCCTTTTTGGACAGGGGCAGCCATACCTCGCTCCAGGGATGGAGGCTGCTGTCCCGCTTGCTCTTGGTTCAAATCCTAGGGTAGAAGGGCTGACTTTATGCCCACGGCCACTTTGTTGGTCTCTTGTCCCGATCAAAAAGGGCTGGTAGCCAAGCTCTCCAACTTCATCTACAGCTACGACGGCAACATTCTTCACGCCGACCACCACACGGATCTCGAGGCAGGGCTGTTCCTGAGCCGCATCGAGTGGGATTTGGAGGGCTTTCGGCTGGAACGGTCGGAGATCGTCCCCGCTTTCTCCGGCATTGCCCGTGGTATCCAGGCCAACTGGGAGCTGCATTTTTCTGACACCCGCCGGCACATTGCCGTGTGGGCCAGCAAGCAGCCCCACTGTCTGTTGGATCTGATCTGGCGCCAGAGGGCTGGGGAGCTGCCGGCGGAGATCCCTTTGATCATCAGCAACCACCCCGACTTGGAGCCGCTGGCCCGCTCCTTCGGCATCGACTACTATCACATCCCCGTTTCTCCGGAGAACAAGGCCGAGGCAGAGGCCCGCCAGCTTGCCTTGCTCCAGGAGTATCGCATTGACTTGGTGGTGTTGGCCAAATACATGCAGGTCTTAAGTGGGTGGCTGCTCCGCCAGGCGCCGCCGGTGATCAACATTCACCACTCCACCCTGCCTGCTT
The DNA here is from genome assembly GCF_047462315.1 of Synechococcus sp. H60.2. NCBI lineage: Bacteria > Bacillati > Cyanobacteriota > Cyanophyceae > Synechococcales > Synechococcaceae > Synechococcus > Synechococcus sp. H60.2. The sequence goes on from NZ_JANSIZ010000009.1 coordinate 34,098, forward strand.
TTGCCGGTGCCAACCCCTACCAGCGCGCCCACCAGCGGGGCGTCAAGATCATCGGCGCCACTGCCCACTACGCCACCGAGGAGCTGGACGAGGGGCCAATCATCGAGCAGGACGTGGTGCGGGTGAGTCACCGCGACACAGTAGCCGACCTCATTCGCAAGGGCCGCGACATGGAGCGCCTAGTCCTGGCCCGGGCCGTGCGCTATCACCTGGAAAATCGCGTGCTGGTCTACCACAACAAGACGGTGGTGTTCGCTTAGGGGAGCCGTGCCGTTCCAAGGGATCCCTTCCTCAGCAGGGCGGCGCTCCAGAAAGAGAACTGCTCTGCCAAACTGGAAAACAAGAGTAGAGGTGGGATTATGGCCTTCGATTGGTTTCGCCGTCGCTACACCGACTCCAAGGGTGGAGCAGAATCCTCTCCCCAAGACCCTGAGTTGGTGGCCCCCCCAGCGCCAGAGCCGGCAGCCATGTCGCCAGAGGACTACTTGGCCTTTGCCAAGGCTGCCTATGCCAACCTAAAGGCGCGGGCTGCAGCCCAAGCCACTCAAGCAGAGGTTGTCTCCCCAGCCGCCCCAGCGCCAGAATCGCCTGCAAGCGACGGATCCCAGCCCTCTGCTCCAGAGGCGGCAGCAACTGAGGCGGTCTCTCCCACCTCGCCCCCTGTCCAGCCGGCTGCTGCACCTTCCTTTTTTGATCTGGCTCCCCGTGCTGCCGAGCGCCTGCAGGCCCTAGAAGCCACTGCTGTGGAGGAGCCAGAGCCGGTGGCCACAACCGTGGCCGCCCCGCCCCCAGAGCCGGCGGCGGAAGAGCTGGTTTTCGACGAGGGCTTTCGCTGGTCAGCCGAGATCCTGGCGGCCCAAGGGCGCAAACCCGAAGAGATCTCCGTAGAAGAGATCTCCTGGCTGCAAAAGCTGCGGCGAAGTCTAGGCAAAACCCGCCTTAACCTCATCAACCAGCTAAAAGCCTTAGTGGGCCGCGGCCCTCTCGACCAGGATGCCGTCGAGGAAATTGAGGCAATGTTGCTGCAGGCGGATGTGGGGGTTGAGGCCACTGAGCAGATCATTCAGGCCCTGCAAAAACGCCTGCGCGAAGAGGTGGTGCCCCCAGAGGAGGCGGTGAAGTACCTCAAGCAGCAGATGCGGCAGATGCTGACAGTAGGGGATCCCACCTTTGCGCCGCAGCGGGGCACGCTCAACATTTGGCTGATCGTAGGCGTAAATGGGGTGGGCAAGACCACCACCATCGGCAAAATTGCCCATGTGGCCCGTGAGTCTGGCTACCAGTGTCTAATTGCTGCCGCCGATACCTTCCGCGCTGCCGCTGTGGAGCAGCTCAAGATCTGGGCGGAACGCGCCGGGGTGGAGGTGATTGCCAACCCGTCCCCCAATGCCGACCCAGCGGCGGTGGTGTTTGATGCCATCACGGCTGCCAAGGCCAGAGGCACCGAGTTGCTGCTGGTGGATACAGCAGGCCGGCTACAAAACAAGAAAAACCTGATGGAGGAGCTGGCCAAGATCCGCCGCATCATCGACAAGAAAGCTCCCGAAGCCAAGGTGGAAAGCCTCTTAGTTTTGGATGCCACCCAAGGGCAAAACGGCCTGCGCCAGGCCCAGGTGTTTGCCGAAGTGGCCAAGCTAACCGGTGTCATCCTCACCAAGCTGGACAGCACCGCCAAAGGGGGGATTGCCCTGGCCATTACCCAGCAGATGCACTTGCCCATCCGCTTTATTGGTGCCGGCGAGGGGCTAGAGGATCTGCGACCTTTTTCCAGCTATGAGTTTGTGGAAGCTCTTCTAAGCGAGTATTGAACCCCCCTGGCCATGCGTCGCCGTCAACTTCTGCCCTGGAGCGCTGCAGTGGTGGCGGCTGGACTGTTGTGGGCTTGGGGCGGATCCCACTGGCTCCAGGCGGGCATGGAGCTGACGCTGGCCAGGCCAATTCAAGATCCAGGAGCACTGCAGGAATTTGTTGCCACCTTGGCCCAGGTGCTGTCGGGGGTGCTGGGCTTCACCCTCTCGGTGGTGGCCATTGTGGTGCAGTTGAGCGCGGATCGCTTTACCCCCAAGGTTACCGAGCTATTTTTGCGCGAGAAGGTCAACTTCTACCTGTTCTTTTTTCTCATCCTGGCCAATGTGGTCAGTTTGTGGAGCTCGATGGCCCTTGGTTTCTTCGACAATCCAAGACTGCTGATCGGGCTTAATTTGCTGCTGGGCACGGCCTCGTTTTTGCTACTGATCCCCTACTTTCGCTTTGTGTTTCACTTCCTGCAGCCAACTTCGATTGTCCGCCGCATCGAACAGCAGGCACAGCAGGCGATTCTCAGATCTCTGGCTTCCCGGCCTGCCCAGTTCCTACTTGCCAGACGACCTTTGGGCCCCGAGCAGGCCTGCCCCTCTGCGCCAGAGCCTTACTCGACAGCCCAGCAGCGCTGCCTGGCGGCTCTAGATGAGATCAAAACCATCGCCACCAGTGCTCTGCATCAGCAGGAGGGGGTTATCCTTCTAGAGGCCTTGGATAGCCTGAAGGCCCTGTGGCTATTCTATGCCGAGCACAAGGCGCACCTGCCCTGCTCCTGGTTTCTCCTGACCCCCGCGCTGCGGCGGGATCCCGACTTTGCCTCGGTGGATGAGCGGCTATTGAGCCAGATCGAGGCGGAGGGATCCTGGCTGGAGCTGAAGATCCTGCGGCAGTATCAGGCTCTGTTTGCCGAGGGGCTAAATGGCATGCGCCAGGTGAGCACCCTGGTAGCTATCCACACACGGGATCTGGGGATCCGGGCTCTGCAAAGCCAACAGCTTCGGCTTGTGGAGTGGGTAATCAAGTTTTTCAACACCTACCTACGGGCCGTCATCAACGCACGAGATATCCGCAGCGGCTACAACCTGCTCAAGCAGTACCGTCTGCTGGCCGAGGCTGCTTTGCGCCAGCGGCAGCCGGCACTGGTTTTGCAGATAGTCAGCCATTTTCGCTACTACAGCCTGGTGGCCTACAAGGCCGGCCTCTTTTTCCTCTGCGAAACCTTTGGCTTTGACCTGGGCGTTTTGGCCCAACTGAGCTGTGCGCTGCAAGCGGAAACAACAGAGGCCATCCTGCAGGTCTTGTTGCGCCTAGATCAAGACCCGGAAAGCGAGCAGCAGGAAGCCACCCTACGCGGGATCCGCAAAACCCAAGTCCGCTTGGCAGCCTATTTCCTCAGTTGTGGCCGGGAGGATTGGGCGAGGCTGATCTATCAGGACATGCAGCACGAGCCCTTGGCCCGCCTTCAGATTATCCGCCAGGAGCTGCTCTCTACGGCGGCAGAGTTTTGGGAATTTACCGACCGGGGGGAGAACTTCTACTACCTGGAGCCCGCCCTGCAACCCTATGCCGAGCAGTTTTTTGGCTGGTTCCAGGAACTGACCTCACTGGTAGATGGGCTAGAGAGTACCTCTGGATCCCTGGAGCTTCCGTGAGCTATCCGCGCTTATGCCGACCCAGAGAAGGTGGGGGCTTAAGAGTTCTGTTCCGCTGGCGAGTCGGCAAGCCAATCACGGCTGGTTTACCCACAGACCCACAAGTGCCCTCACCTTCGCAGCGTTAAAGTCTGCGTCTTTTTGCTAGCCTCAACCGGCATTACCGACAGAGGACAGGGCTCCTACGGATTTTGGCTGGAAAAAGGCCAGATCTCCTTCGGTAGCGTCTAGTCTGGTTAGAGCTGCCACTTGCTGCCGTCATGCGTCCTTCCGGCAACCCCAACCGTCTAAGCAGTGCTTCTTTTGTCCAGTTTCGCCGCGACCCAAACCTGCTGTCCTTTTGGGGCCTGAGCCTGTGGATCACGGGCCTGGCAGTGCCGCTGTTTGTGCTTTCGGGGGCGGATCCCAGCTTGGCTGGCTGTGACGAGAGCTTTTATGCCCAGATGGCCCGCGAGCTGCTGCGGGGAGGCAACTGGCTGGGGCCAACTTTTCTGGGGGAGCCCTTTTTTGAAAAACCTCCCCTGCTCACCTGGAGTGTGGCCCTTAGCTTTGCCCTCTACGGCGTAAACGAGTGGGCGGCGCGGCTGCCCGGGATCCTAGCGGCTCTGCTTTCTATTCCCCTCATTGGCTGGATTGGGCGGGCCTTTTTGCCAACCCGGGCGGCCCTGCTGGGCATGGCGGTTTTACCCCTCTGCTACCTCTGGGTGCAGCAGGGACGGCTGGTGGGGCAGGACGTGCCTCTAACCTGCCTAGAGCTCTTGGGGATCCTGGCCCTAGTCAACGGCAGCCGCGGCCACCGGCGCTGGTTTTGGTTGGTGGGGATAGCCTTTGGGCTGGGCCTCTTGATGAAGAGTGCCATGATCCTGCTGCCGGCGGTTGCTTTGATCCCCTACCTGTGGCAGCAGCGGCGGCATTGGCTGGGATCCAGCTCTTTTTGGCTGGGGATGTTGCTAGGCTTGGGGATCTTTGGCCTCTGGCTGGTGCCGGCTATGGGGGTGTATGGCGCAAAGGTGCTGGCCACCTTGGTGGGGAAGGTGTGGGAGCTGGGGCGAGAGCCCTTCCATGCCGATGCCACTGGCTGGTACTACTTTTGGCACCTCCCGCTCCACGGCTTCCCTTGGACGGTTTTGGCCTTGGTAGGAGGCTGGCTGCTGCTGCGGCAAAAGCCGGGATCCACCCTGCTGGTTTGGTCTTTCCCCCTGCTGTTGCTTTTGCTCTTGCAGCTCTACCCCACCAAAACGCCCTACTACACGGTACAGCTCTATCCCTGGCTGGCTCTCCTGGCAGGGGTGGCCCTGGATCAAGCTCTGCCGTTTCCGCTCCGCACCGGCTCGGTGGCAACAGCGGGACGAGGTTCTTTGCGGGACAGGCCCCACCTGGCCCAGGTGCTCTCCTGGGGGCTGGCGGCGGTGGGGACCCTGCTTTTGGGTTTGGGAGTGGCCGTCAGGCGGGACGTCGAGGGACTGGAGCTGCTCCAACCCCACGCCTGGTCGTTCGTGGCCATTGGTCTGTTGTATCTGCTCTTGCCGGCAATCTGGAGCTGGCGGCGGGTGCTGCACTATGCTGGTGAACTCTGGGTGGGTACGCTCCTAGCTGCCAGCATCCTCACCATGGTCAGCATTGTTCTGCGGCCTGACTTTGGCAATTTCAATCCCGCCTTCGCTCAGATGGACTGGAAACAGATGCTGGGCTCTGCCGACTCCGATTTTCCCGTGGTAGACATTGGCCGCAGCGGCCTGCCGGATGTCTGTCAAGCCCAGGCCCTTGCCTTCTACACCCCTAACCCCGGGCGATGGGTGGATAACCAGGCCCTACGGGCAGGGGAACATGGGGATTACCTCTGGGTCTCCCCTGTCCAAGCTCAGCAGCTATCGCTCCAGGAGCTGGGGCTACAGCCTTTGGCTGAGGTGGAGGGCTGGCAACTGGCGCGTCGCCTGGATCGAGCTGCCGGGGGGTCTTCTCCCTAGCGAAATCCTCGCCGAGGCTTTGAGGCTGATCTATCTGAGAGCCTGCCCCGGTTGGTGGTGATGTCTTCCCTCTCCTATAAGGAGGGAAGCTAGGAGGGAAGGCTCAACTATCCAAACTCCTGTTCGATGATCCGCCAGCGGGCGGTCATCACCCCTGGTTCGAGGCTGAGGCGGCTGACAACCTGTTCTAGAGCCTGGTCATCGCGGGTTTGAGTAACCAGCTCCGCTTCGACTTTAACGAGGTCGGGCTTGTTCTCCAGATCTTCGCTGTAGAGAGCTCGCAATTTGAGATGGGAAGGGGCTATGCCCTGCAGCAGCAGAGCGCGCAGGTGGGCTTCCGCATGGCTTTTGCAAATAAATGAACACTCATAGACCAGTTCCAGTTCTGTGCCTTTGAGGGGCTGCTGGTTGATGCGGTAGCCCAGGGGGCGCAGCAGAATATTGGAAATCAGCACAGCTCCTGCCCCAATAGCGGCTTGGGGAATATACCCCGCCCCGGCAAAGGCTCCCACGGCAGCCGCACACCAGATGGTGGCAGCGGTGTTCAAGCCGCGCACGCTGGCCCCTTCTTTGAGGATGACGCCCCCGGCCAAAAAGCCGATCCCCGACACCACCTGGGCAGCAATGCGGGTCGGGCTGCTTTCATCAGGAGTGAGAACTGAGAGCATGACAAACAAGGCTGAACCGGTGGCCACCAAGGTGTTGGTGCGCAGGCCGGCCATGCGCTGCCGCCACTGTCGCTCCAACCCGATGAGGGATCCCAAAATAAAAGCAACCGTTAGGCGGAAGGTGAAGTCGATCCAGGTCATAGGTCAGGCTCCAGTTCTCGTGGAGGAGTGAGGGCTAGCCGGCTACATCTGGGATCCCAAGGGCTTTGGCCGCCTGTTCCAGAGCCTGCCAGAGGGTTTCCAGTTGAGCAAAGGCCACTTCTGGGGCCAGCTTACCACCTGTTTCTAAAGCGCAGGTTATGCTGACTCGATGGGCGTAGCGCTGCAGCAGCAACCGGAACTGAGCTGTGGTGGAAGGAGCTTTCAAGGTCATGGCACACCTCCTGAACGAATAATCGGATTCAATCTCAAACCAGCTCCCCCAGGCCGGGGGTAGCCTGGGAGCCGAAGTTGGACTGCAAGGGGAAAAGAGCGGCCTCAGAGCTCGACTTCAACGCCGACCAACCAAGCTACCAGGGTGAAATACACCCAGAGCCCGGTGAAGTCTTTGATGGTGGTGATGAAAGGGTCTGCCCCGGGAGCGTGGTCAAAGCCCAGCTTTAAGAGGATCCAGGGCAGAATCGCTCCCAGAAAAGCTCCCAAAGTCAACACAATGGCCATAGATAGGCCCACTGCGAGACCCAACTGTGGGATCCCATTGGGTGCTCCCTGCCAGAAGTAAGCAATCACCCCAGCCGCAACCCCTAGAATGACACCAATAATGCCGCCAATACTGGCTTCTCGCAGCAAGTAGCCAAGAAACTGCTTCACGTTTATATGGCCCCAGGCGAGACCACGGGCAAAGATGGTGGTGGATTGGGTGCCAACATTGCCGCCCATATCCATGATCACCGGGATGAAGACAGCCGCCGCTGTAACTGCCTGCAACACTTCCTCAAAGGTTTCAATCACTCCCCCCACCAACATGCCGCCGATCAGGGTGATGATCAAAAAAGTGAGGCGCAAACGCACAGAATACCAGCGGGATCCCTTGACCAGCCGCTCGCTCCACACCTTATCGCGGCTGAGCAAGCTAGCCACCCCGGCCTGGGCCAAAGCCGCATCCGTAGCCTCCTCTTCCACCAAGTTGATCACATCCTCAAAGGTGATATCCCCCACCAAGCGCCCTTCGCTGTCTACCACCGGAATGGCCGGCAAGCCGGAATCCTTAAGCAGGCGGGCTGCTTGCAAATCTCGATCGGTAACCCGAGCAACAATATCCGATCCTTCGATCAGCTCCCGAATGGGTAGGTCGGGATCCACTTTCACCAGCCGCACGGTGCGCACCAGACCTTTGTAGAACCGCTGGTCATCGACCGCAAAGATGACATCCAGCTCGTCGTCCCCCAGTTGGGAGTCGCGCACGCTGGCCAAAGCCGCCCCAACGGTGAGGGTATCGCGCACCGCCAAGTAGCGCAGGTTCATCAGCCGACCGGCACTGCGCTCCGGGTAGTTCAGCAGGATATTCACGGCTTCACGGGCTTCTGGGCTGAGGTTGGCGATCAGCCGCTTGGTAACTTTGGCCGGCAGCTCCTCAAATAGACGCACCCGCTCGTCTGGGGGTAGGGCTTCCACCAGCCGGATCACCTCTGGGTCTTCCATGCTGCGGATGAGATCGGCCTGTTCTTCGGGCCGCAGATACTCAAATACCGCCATAGCTTTGTCTTTTTCCAACAGGCGAAAAGCCAAAACCCGCTGCCGTGGAGAAATCTCCATTAACTGCTGCACCAGCTCGGCAATAGGGGCACGATTGGCCGCTCGCTTGGCGGCTTCCAAAGAGGCGGGAGAGAGAAGATCGCGAAGCATGTTTTGCCGCATAACAAACCTCCGAAGGTTGAAGTTAGCCGGATAAAAGACCCGGAGGGCAACGGCCAACTCGTGCTCCAAAGCTCATGGGAGCCCTGAAGCTGAACGCCTCACAAAACCTTAGATCCGACTCGAAGCCCAAAAGCCCAAGTCGATAAAAGGGATCCCCTGGCCCACGAACACCTACAAAAGCCAAAGCCAGGGGAAGTCCCCTTTGAAGCACTCCTGATTTTCCCTTTTCCGATGCTCAGGTCGAGCTCTGCTCAGCCCATCTGTTCGTCGCCGACCGAGAGAGCCACCCAAGCCAGAAGCTATTTGAGAAAGCTCTCCTGCCCCTTCGCGTTGGCGAAACGGGATCCTCTCAAGCGACGACTGAAGCTGTCAGCGGGAAAAAGGAAGACACCAGTAGGATGTAGGTCTCCAAGGATTTGATCCCCGAAGAGCGATCCTTGCCGGCCAGTGCTACAACTGCCAGAAGCGTCCATGGTGTTGAACGTTTTCCTCCAAGAAAGTTGAACCGGAATAACCCGGACAGCCTGAAGAGGATCTCTTCAGCCCTTTTTAGGCTAGTTGCCAAAGGGGGATCCCGTCAACCTTTTTTCCGTTCCTTGCCTATCTCGGTGGCAGCAGCCGCTTCTCAAGGGCTAACGCCCAGACCGGAGTCACTGAGCTTTTTGCCATGGGCAAGGTCGGATTCGAACCGACACGGTTTCCCGCCGCATTTTGAGTGCGGTGCGTCTACCAGTTCCGCCACTCGCCCGGACTGGAACCATTATCCTACTGAACCGGTGGAACCTCGTCAACCATCCCTACGCACCGCGGGCTTGCTGCAGTTGTTGAGCTTTTTGCCGCAGCTTGCGGGTTTGCTCCATCACTTCCTCCAGATCTTCGTGGGAGAGGCGCTCCACGTAGTTGATCTTAATCTCTTCCAGCAAGTCTTGTAACAGGGAGCGGATCTCATCCAGCGCATGTTGCTGGGTGAGTTCGTTGGCCAAGACTTCGCCAAAGCGCCGCAACAGTTGGGCCGCCAACTGGGAGCCGACGGGATCCTCGAAGCTGTGGGTCAAGGTTTTATAGGTGGTGGTGGTCAGCTCGCTGGCCAGGCGCTCCGTCAGTTGGCCGGGCAGGGATCCGAGGCCGGGTAGCCGTTCCAGGGTTTGCAGGGCGGGGAGTTGTTTGAGCAGGCCATCCAGGTTGTAGCGGAGCAATTGCTCCACCTCCGGCTGAACCTGGGGCAGGACGCGGTAGAGGACGGTGCGAAAAACCAGGTTGGCAATGGCTTCCAGCTCGTTGATCTCGTTGAGGTCGATGTAGCTGCGGGAGGGATCGGCTGCCGGCAACAGGGGCAAGGATCCCCGCTGGATGGATGCCTGGATTTGGTTGATCACCCGCACGACGATGACCTCGGTCAGGTCTTCGGCGAAGTTGGTAACAAAGCCTTGGCTCACCTGGGCGCGGATCCGCTCCAGATCCAGCAACTGCGCCTGTCCCAGCCGGATGGTAACGGGGATTACCCGCAGCCAGCGCCAAAAGGGCAACAGCAGCAGCACATCGTACCAGCGCCAGAGCATGGCATCCAGCCAATTGACGCCGGTGTAGCGACGGCTGATGGCCACCGTGCGCAGCACAAATTCCAGCCCAAACACCAAGGCAAAGGGAAAGTCCAGCAGGGGGAAAAAGTCCACCGGGTTGCCGCTCTCGCCGATGGGGCGGGAGTAATTGGTCTCGAAGAGGGGGCGCAGCCGGGCCTGGAAAAATTCGATCCCGTCTTTGGGATCGACGCTGGCCAAGTATTCGGCAGTCCAGAAGCGGGCGAAGGCAGCCTTGGCCGAGTCGGCTTCGGGGATGTGCTCCCGCATCAAGTTGAGGATGCGCACAAACTGGCCGGTTTTGTTGGCGGCCTGAAAGGGGTTGGTCTCGATCATCTCGTCGCTCAGTTGCCGCAGGCGGGCTAGGATCGGTGCCGCTGCTTCCGACTCCACCCCAAAGCGCAGGGTGACCTGGCGCAGCTCATCCACCAGGGCCAAGTAGCGCTGGGTTTCCGGGTTGGGCTCAATGCCTTTAACCGGGTCGTACAGGTCGGTTACCGGGGAGCGGCTGGTCTGTTGGGAGAGGATGGGCAAGGGAATGGGAGGGCCAAAGGCACCGAAGATCTGCACCCGCCCCTGGAGCCAGAAGTCTCGCCAGGGCACGTAGCTGAGGTCGAAGAGCACCAAGCACAGGTTGCCCAAAGCCAGCACGGCCATTCCTTTTTCGTAGAGGAGGAGCCAGCGGCTTCGCCCCTTGCGGACGGAACGTCTGATAATGCGTCGAGCGGCGTTCATGATCTCGTGCAACGGGTTGGGCTAAGCCAGCCCTAGCCTACCACCCCTGGTTTGAGCTTCTCTTGGCCGGGGCAAGCTGTTGCACAACTTGGCCAAACTGCTGCCAGATGGCCTCTGCCTGTGGCCCCACCTGGCGTAGGATCCAGCCCTGACAGATGGGATCCGGCGACCGCAGCAGCCAGTGGTGCGTATCCGTCGGCCACTCCGGCTCTGGCCAATCCCCCAGTAAGTACAGGGATCCCCAGCAGAGATGGGATCCCAGCACCGACGCGGCGGAGATATGCTGGTGGGGAAAGCGCAGGTCTAGGTGCTCCTGCAGCCAGAGTTTGCTCCCGTCTGTGGAGGCGGGGATCCCGGCAGCGACCCAAACCCGCAAGCTGCTGGAAAGGCGCCGAAACTGCCAGCATTCCCCCATGGCCAGCCGCCCGGCTGTCCAGATCTCGGCATAGGCCAAGCGGGCACTGGGATCCAGCTCGATCTGCACCTGTTGGCGGAAGTCTGCTCCTGCGCCCAGAATGGTCGGGTGAGGGATCCAGATCAGTTGGCTGGTGGGAGCCAGCTTGACCTTGGCCTGTTGCCGGCTCAGGCCGGGGTGGAGGCGGGTTGCCCCTTGGGTGCGAATTTCCAGCGCTGCGCCTGCCCCCAGCTCGATGGCGATGTGGTGGCGATCCCCGCCCAGCAGTCCACCATTGGGGTTGCGTAGGTAATAGAGTGGCGGCTCACCCGGGGATCCCAGCCATTGCAGGGGGGCCTGAGAATACTCCCAAATGCGAGTCTGTTGGCCTTGGCGGCTGATCTTCAAGAGGGCCTTGCCGAAGTTCACAGGTGGCTCATAGAGGTAGAATCGGCCTGGATGGAGCGAAAGAGCACCTCCCGCTCCAGCCAGCTCAGGATCTGCTCCAGCCCCTCGCCCGTGCGCAGGTTGGTGAAGACAAAAGGCCTGTCCCCCCGCATGCGGCGGGCATCCCGTTCCATCACCCCCAAGTCTGCCCCTACGTAGGGCGCCAGGTCGATCTTGTTGATCACTAGCAGGTCAGAGCGGGTGATCCCCGGCCCCCCCTTGCGCGGGATCTTGTCCCCTTCGGCCACGTCAATAACATAGATGCAGGCATCCACTAGCTCTGGGCTGAAGGTGGCTGCCAAGTTATCCCCCCCCGATTCCACCAGGATGAGATCCAGGGGACAGAAGCGGCGCTCCAGCTCCTGAATGGCATCGAGGTTGAGGGAGGCGTCTTCCCGAATGGCCGTGTGGGGACAGCCGCCGGTCTCCACGCCGATGATCCGCTCCGCTTCCAGCGCCTTGGCCCGCACCAAAAACTCGGCATCTTCGCGGGTATAAATATCGTTGGTCACCACGGCCAAAGACAGGTGATCCCGCAGCGCCAGACAGAGCTTTTCCACCAGGGCGGTTTTTCCGGATCCCACCGGGCCGCCAATGCCAACCCGTACCGGCTGAGCAGTCTGCACCATTGTGCCCGACCTCTGATACTTGAGGCTCTTTTTGGGCATTTTAGAACCAGGTGCTCGCAAGGGATCCGGGTATGGTTCGACTTTTGGTGGCAACTGCCGTGGTGCTGGTGGGCTTTTTGGTTGTGAACCGCCTCTATCGCAACCCGCTCGGTTCAGAGCCGAGGCCGGAACAGGCCAGCCCTGAGGCCGCCCAGCAAGGAATCCCCCAGGGAGGGCCGCTGCAGATCTACCAGTCGCGGGAACAGCTCCAGCAAACCCTCAATCAAGGGGCTACGGCCACGCAGCAGCAGGTGGAGGCCCTCGAGCAGTCCTTGGGGAATTGAGTTGGGGCTTGCAAACAGGGCTGCTGTCCGGCTTGACGGTGGGGCCGGGAAAGCCCGCACCCAAAGTTGTCAGAAGGCTTGAAGCTCACTCCTCAGTGGGAGCAGGGATCCCTGAGGAAACAGCCAGGGCAGCGGAGTGGAAGGCTTGGGCGGATCCCCCAAACGCGCTAAAGTCGAGAATGCTGCAATTTTATAGATCATCCATGCGGATCCCTCCTGTTCCCCCAGAAAAAGCCGATAAGCAACTGCAGAAGGTTTACGAAAGCCTGGAGAAAACCTACGGCACCGCCCTCAACCCGCTACAGGTGATGGCCCATAAGCCACAACTGATGCGGGCGGTGATGAACCTTTACGGGGCGCTGCACACCGACAACCCCAACCTGCCCGAAGAGCTGAAGGAGCTGGTCAGCATCCGCATTGCCCAGATCAACGGCTGCCGCCACTACTGCCTGCCCTACCACACCCTGCAGGCGCAAAAACACGGAGCTAGCCCGGCCAAAATTGCGGCGGTGGCCCAGGCCCGCACCAGCACCCTCTACACCGAGGCGGAGAAACTGGCCATCGAGTACGCCGAGCGCATGACCGTGCCTAGCATGGTGGTTACCGATAGCTTCTTTGCCCAACTCAAAGCCATCTGGTCGGATGAAGATCTGGTGGAGCTCTCGGCCTGGATCGGCTTTATGAACTTCTGGACCAAGGTCATCGCTGCTTTGGATGTGCCTCTGGATCCTGTTTTTGCGGAGCAACTCCAGGCCTCCTAGGCCCAGTCATCTCGCGTGCTGAAGCTGCGATCGTACACCTGGCCGCGAGCGTGGATCTGGCGGGTGCGGGCAAACAGCTCCTCTTCGCTCAGGCCCCACTGTTCCAGGATCTGATCCAAATCCTGCTGCAGATCCCAGGCGCCAGGGAAACCTTGATAGCGGATGCGCAGACGGGCGACTTCGGCCAGCACCCAATCGGAGGGAGGGTTCTCCCGAGCCTGCGCCATCAGCTCATCAAGCACAGCCCTGTCGGTAGCATATAGCGGATGCTGTTGCTCCCGCCGAGATAAGCCATTCGGGGGTGAACCAGATGCCGCCATCCCTCTCCTTACCTTTCTTTAAAACACTCTAGCCGAACCCATTAGGGGATCCTCAATGACGAAAATTGGGATCCCTGATGGCCCGAGAGATCGAGGAACCGCGGGAAAGCCGTTATACTGCAAATGTTGCAGACCATAAACATTCTTCAGTTGCGGAGGCGGCGGCTATGCCCATGCCCATGATCGAGACCCGTACCGACCGGATGCTGCTCAACTTTGGGCCGCATCATCCCTCTATGCACGGGGTCTTGCGCCTGCTGGTCACCCTCGATGGCGAAAACATCGTTGATTGCGAGCCCGTGATCGGCTACTTGCACCGCGGCATGGAAAAAATTGCCGAAAACCGCACCGTGGTGCAATACCTGCCCTACGTCTCTCGCTGGGACTACGGCGCTGGCATGTTCAACGAGGCCATCACCGTCAACGCCGTCGAGAAACTGGCTGGGATCCCGGTGCCCCGGCGGGCCAGCTACTTGCGCGTGATCATGTTAGAGCTGACCCGCATCACCAATCACCTGCTCTGGTTCGGCCCCTTCTTGGCGGACTTGGGTGCCCAAACCCCCTTCCTCTATGCTATGCGGGAGCGGGAGTGGATCTTGGATTTGTTTGAAGCCGTCACCGGCATGCGCCTCATCAACAACAACTACTTCCGCGTCGGGGGCGTAGCGGTGGATTTGCCCTACGGCTGGACGGAAAAATGCCTCGATTTTTGCGAGTACTTCCTGCCCAAAGTAGATGAGTACGAGCGGCTGGTTACTGACAACCCCATTTTCCGCCGGCGGCTGGAAGGGGTGGGGGTCATCTCCAAGCAGGATGCCATCAACTGGGGGCTATCTGGCCCCATGCTGCGCGCCTGCGGCGTCAACTGGGATCTGCGCAAGGTGGATCACTACGAGTGCTACGACGACTTCGACTGGGAGGTGGCCGTTTACCCAGAGGGGGATTGCCTGGCCCGCTATCGGGTGCGCATGAAGGAGATGCGCGAGTCCTGCAAAATTGTCCAGCAGGCGGTGAAGGCTCTGCCCGGTGGCCCCTTTGAAAATCTGGAAGCCAAACGCATGCTGGAGGGGCCAAAGTCAGAGTGGAACAAAGGTGATTACCAGTTCATCAGCAAAAAACCCTCGGCCAACTTCAAGATCCCCAAAGGAGAGGCCTACGTGCGGGTGGAGAGCGCCAAAGGCGAGCTGGGCATTTACATCGTCGGCGACGACAATGTCTGTCCCTGGCGCTGGAAAATTCGTCCGCCTGGCTTTGTCAACCTGCAGGTGCTGCCTCAGCTCATTCGCGGCATGAAGGTAGCCGATATGATCGCCATTCTGGGCAGCATCGACATCATCATGGGGGAGGTGGATCGCTAAAATACCGCTAGGAAAGCGAGGATAAAGGCGATGGCCTGGGCGATCTTGGTTCTGCCGCTTTTGATTGTTGCAACTATTGCCGCAATCATCGGCCCCAAGCAATGGGCCAAGTACCAAGAAGAAAGGCGTCGCCGCGCCGAGCAGCTATCTGATGCTCGCCTCCAGGCCATCATTCAGCAGGAGCTACGCCGCCGCCACCGTCCCTCTCAGTCGGATCCCAACGGCAAGGCTTAGTTAACGACACGGGATCCAAGGTTTTTTTGACCCACCGTCTTTAGGGAGCTACTCAACCCCATGACAACTGCCGGTATCGATCTACAGCTCGGCTTTGAGACTGCCCTGCAAAACTTGGGCTTGAGCCCAGGCGTCGCTCATGCCCTCTGGATGCCCCTGCCCATGTTGCTGCTGGTCATCGCCGCCACCCTAGGGGTGATGGTGATGACTTGGCTGGAGCGCAAGATCTCGGCAGCAGCCCAACAGCGGATTGGCCCCAACATGGCTGGCCCCCAGGGGGTACTGATCCCGATTGCCGATGGCATCAAGCTCTTGACGAAGGAGGATGTGCTGCCCAGCCTGGCCGACCCGGTTTTGTTCACGCTGGGGCCGATCTTGGTTTTCCTGCCGGTCTTTTTGTGTTACCTGGTGGTTCCCTTCGGCCAAAACCTGTTGATCTCCAACATCGCCATCGGCGTCTTTTTCCTGATCGCCACCTCCAGCGTGCAGCCCATTGGCTTGTTGATGTCCGGCTACGGCTCCAACAACAAGTATTCCCTGCTGGGGGGGCTGCGGGCGGCAGCTCAGTCGATCAGCTACGAGCTGCCCCTAGCTCTGTCGGTGCTGGCGGTAGTGCTGATGAGCAACGGCCTAGACACCGTGGGGATTGTGGAGCAGCAGAGCGGGCTGGGGATCCTCAGTTGGAACGTCTGGCGGCAGCCGATTGGTTTTGTCATTTTCTTGATCTCGGCCCTGGCAGAAACGGAGCGGATCCCGTTCGACTTGCCGGAAGCCGAGGAGGAGCTGGTGGCTGGCTACCAAACGGAGTACTCCGGCATGAAATTTGCCCTGTTTTATCTGGGATCCTACGCCAACCTGCTGCTGGCTTCCCTAATTGCGGCGGTGTTGTACCTGGGTGGCTGGTCGTTTGTGGTGCCGGTGGAGACGATCGCCGCCTGGCTTGGGATCCCGTTGGACAACCCCTTTTTGCAGATCGGCGCGGCGGTCTTAGGGATTCTCATGACGATGGTCAAGGCTTTTATCTTCGTGTTCTTGGCCATCCTCTTGCGCTGGACCTTGCCGCGGGTGCGCATTGACCAACTGTTGGACTTGGGGTGGAAATTTCTGCTGCCTGTCTCGTTTGTGAACTTGCTGTTGACGGCAGCCTTGAAACTTGCCTTCCCCGCCTTTTTCGGGGGTTGAATGAGAGTACAAGAGAGAGGAAAGCGACCATGACTTTTCTAAAGCGAGTTGGCGAATACGTAAGCGATGCTTTCAAAGCGGCCAAGTACATCGGCCAGGGGATGGGGGTGGTTTTCGACCACATGAACCGCCGGCCCGTAACTGTTCAGTACCCCTTTGAGAAATTGATCCCCTCCGAGCGCTTTCGGGGACGCATTCATTTCGAGTTCGATAAGTGCATTGCCTGCGAGATCTGTGTTCGGGTTTGCCCCATCGACCTGCCGGTGGTGGACTGGGTCTATAACACTGAGCTGAAGAAAAAAGAGCTCTATAGCTACAGCATTGATTTTGGAGTGTGTATTTTCTGTGCCAATTGCGTCGAGTTTTGCCCCACCAATTGCCTCTCGGTTACCGAAGATTATGAGCTAGCCACCTACGACCGCCACGAACTGAACTACCATCAGGTGGCGCTGGGCCGTCTGCCTTCCAAGGTCACGGAAGACCCGATGGTAACGCCGCTGCGGGAGTTTGCCTACCTGCCCAAGGGGGTGATCGATCCCCATGAGCTGCCTGCCGGATCCCAGCGAGCTGGCAAGCGACCGGAGGAGATTCTGGCGGAAATGAGAGCTGCCAAAGAGGCGAAAGCGGCCAAGGCTGCCGTGGAATAGGGATCCCCTGCACTCAGCACTGCTGTCCCTCACCCCCGACCCCTCTCCCAGGAGGAGAGGGGATCTGGATTCTGCTTTAAGAAGGTGTTTTGTGGCTACTATGGCTGTTTAAACTTGTGGGGCTCACTTGTCTGCAAGGTAGGGAAAAGTTTTCTGGATCCCTGAGTCAAGAACTTGAATGGGGGCGTCCAGGACGGATGGATGCCAGCTTTAGCCAACCTCAGGGAAAGGAAAAGGTAAACCTGCCTGCCGAGCCAGGAGAGGTAGCCGCTCCGCTGAAGGTTTGTGCGGCGCTTCCGCTTTTGCGAACTGTTACGGTAAAGGGAATGGGATCAGTTCCTTTGGAGCAGCGTTTGAACAATTCCACTGCCACGACGTATGAGCCTGTAGGAGGAGCGGAAGCCCAAAAGACATTTTCAACAGGGCTCGTTGTGACTTCAACACACTCGCGATTGGCATCTGCCTCTAGCGTCCCGCCAGAAGGAATGCTTGGCTTTAAGAAAAACACCGTCTGCTGCGTGGGATCCGTAACAAACAGGTTTAGGTCATCAATAGTCTTCCAGGTCAGGGTGATCTGAAGTGGGGGGGAAGTCTGAGTTGGGG
>NZ_JANSIZ010000010.1:0-49354 GCF_047462315.1 Synechococcus sp. H60.2
AGATGTGTATATGAGACATACAAAGAGCGCGTCAACAACCCGCTCGTGGGGCTGGTAACGCCCGAGAACGACCCCGACGCCGGCCAAAAGAAAAAGCGCTACGCCTACGACCCCCACCTTGACCCGCAACTCGTCTGGGCGGGCAAGGCCGAGCATACCTCGTTCGAGGTGCCGACCGTCTCCCTGCACGTCCACGAGCGCATCGATCCGCGCACCATCATCGAAGCGGTACGGAAGAAGAACGGCCAAGCCGAACCCGTGCAACTGGGGCTATTCGAAGAAGAACGTAAGGAACCGTTGCGCCAGGCCATTGAGTTCTACCAGCACAAGCACGGCTGGACCAACCGCCTGATTGCCGGCGATAGCCTGCTCGTGATGAACTCACTGCTGGAGAAGGAGGGGATGGCCGGCAAGGTGCAGATGATCTACATCGACCCGCCCTACGGCATCAAGTACGGCTCCAACTTCCAGCCCTTTGTGAACAAGCGCGACGTCAAGGACGGCAAGGACGAGGACCTGACCGCTGAGCCGGAGCAGATCCGCGCCTTCCGCGACACCTGGGAGCTGGGCATCCACTCGTATCTCACGTACCTGCGTGACCGGCTGCTGCTGGCGCGGGAACTCTTGACCGAAAGCGGCAGCATCTTTGTGCAGATCAGCGATGAGAACGTGCACCGGGTGCGGTGTTTGATGGATGAGGTGTTTGGAGCGGGGAATTTTGTGCGACTTATCACGTTCGCTAAAACCGGCAGCATGGTATCCAACGAGTTAGGCCGGACGAGCGATTATCTGATCTGGTATGCCAGGAATAAAGAACATCTGAAATATCGCCAGTTGTATTCTGAAAAGCTACCTGATGCCTTCTATAGTAATGTGGAGCTACCCGACGGTACCGTGCGAAAGATTACCCGGGCCGAGATGGTCGATCCGTCGCTGTTGCCAGCAGGAGCAAGGGTCTTCCAGCTTGTAAGCCTAGAGGGCTCGGGGCCGCCGGGTGAAGATACGCCACTCCAATTCGAAGGAGAAACCTTCAGGCCCAACAAGAACAGCCACTGGAAGCTGACCTATCCCGATGGCATGGAGGCGTTGAAACAAACAGGGCGCATAACTAAGGATGGCAGCAAACTTCGGTGGAAATATTTCATCGACGACTATCCGCTCAAGGTGCTGTCTGAAGTGTGGGACGACACTGCCGGCTTCAATCCAGATCAGAAGTATGTGGTTGAGACGCGCACCAAAGTCATCGAACGCTGCATCCTGATGACCACCGACCCGGGCGACCTGGTCTTCGACCCCACCTGCGGCTCGGGCACCACCGCCTATGTCGCCGAGCAGTGGGGACGGCGCTGGATCACTTGCGATACCTCACGCGTCGCGATCACGCTCGCCCGCCAGCGGCTGATGACCGCCGTCTTCGACTACTACGAGCTGGCGCGTCCCGAAGAGGGTGTGGGCAGCGGCTTCAAGTACAAGACCGTGCCGCATGTAACACTCAAATCGATCGCCAACAACCCGGAGATTGACGGCATCTATGCCCGCCTGCATCCGGCGGTGGAAAAAGCCCTGGCTGAGCTCAACGCGGCATTGAAGGGTCATCCTGTCCAATTTAAGGTTACCCAGGGCGGCCGGTCTGGCCACTTCGTGGACTTCGCCGCGCCCGACACGGCAACCTTCACCATGCCCGCCGGCCAGGTAGTCAAGGTCAACGAACTGGTGGAATGGGAGGTGCCCTTTGCGTTTCCTGCCGACTGGCCGGAAAAAGCGCGCGATCCCTTCGAGCGTTTTCATCAGGCGCGTCGTACGCTCCAAAAGGAGATCGACGCCGCCATTGCCCGCCACGCGCCGCAGGAGACGCTTTACGACCAGCCCTTTGTGGACCGCAAAAAGGTGCGCGTCACCGGCCCGTTCACCGTCGAGGCCGTGCCTGCGCCTGTGGTCAAGTCGGTGGATGAGATTTTAGAGGAGAAGCCGCAACCTGCCGACATGTCCATTGCCCGCTCCGGCGAGACCCTGCGCCAGGCCGAATGGCGCGACGAGCTGCTACGCACCGGTATTCGCGGCAAGAAGGGGCAATACATCCGCTTTGCCCGCCTAGAGCCGCTTCCTGGCTGTCGCTGGCTGCATGCCGAGGGGGAAACGCGGCCAAGCGACGAAGGGGCAAATACCGTGCGCGAGTCGGCTCCAGCCTATGACCCGATGCGCGTGGTCGTCTCCTTTGGCCCGGAATATGGCCCACTTGAGCAGCGGCAGGTCGAGCATGCCTGGGAAGAAGCACGGATGCTTGTTCCCAAACCCAAGCTGCTGATCTTTGCCGCTTTCCAGTTCGATCCCGAAGCGGCCAAGGATATTGACGAGATGAAGCCCGAGCTGGCCGGCATGCAGTTCCTCAAAGTCCAAATGAACGCCGACCTCTTGACCGACGACCTCAAGAAAAAGCGCGCCAGCAACGAATCGTTTTGGTTGATTGGGCAACCTGATGTGGAAGTGCAGCGGATCACCTCGGGTCCCGACGAAGGCAAGTTGCGCGTCGTGGTGCACGGTTTTGATTATTACAACACCAAGACCGGGCAGATTGAATCGGGTAGCGCAGACAAGATCGCTCTTTGGCTGCTCGATACCGACTACGACGGACGCAGCCTCTATCCCCGGCAGGTCTTTTTCCCAATGGCGGGCGAGAAGGATGGCTGGGCGAAGCTGGCGCGCAACCTTAAAGCTGAAATCGACGAGGAGCTGATTGAGGCGTACCGCGGTACAGTCTCGTTGCCCTTTGCACCGGGCGAGCACAAGCGCATTGCCGTAAAGATCGTGGATGACCGGGGCATCGAGAGCCTGAAGGTCATAAGAGTGGAGACATGATTGACGAGCAAGCTCTGCAAGAAATTGTTCAACGGATCGTGGCAGTGGCACAGCCCAGCCGCGTACTTTTGTTTGGCTCCTATGGCCGCGGCGACGCCGATGCTGGCTCTGACCTGGATCTTATTGTGATTGAACCAGAAGTGTCCGACCCGTATAGCGAAATGATCCGCTTGCACAAAGCTGTGGGCTCGATTGGCCCAGGGCTTGATCTGCTGGTTTATTCGGAGGCCGAATACCAACGGCGCAGTCAGGTTCCGGGCACCGTACTGTACTGGGTGCGCAAGGAGGGAAGAGCCCTCTATGAAGCCCCATCTTGAAGAGGCCTGGCGATCCCTGCGCTTGGCCGATCGCGACCTCAAGGCATTTGAAGTGTTGAAAAAAGATCCGGAGGTTCACCCTTCTATCCTCTATTTCCATGCCCAGCAAGCGGTCTTGTTTGCCCAACAGATCGAATTTACACGCACCCATGACCTGGTCAAGCTGGCGCGTCTGCTTGGTGACCGGGGCATCTTGTTGCCGGTTGAGGAAGATCAACTCCGCCAACTCAACCCTTTTGCTGTTGCCTTTCGCTACGACGACACAGAATTTGCCCCTGTTCCCCAACAAGAGGTGGCAAGTCTGCTCACAGCGATTCGCCGTTGGGCAGCGGAAGAAGTCAGTGCAGCAACGGAACGGGAGAAAAGCAATGGCTCGGACTACCATTGACCGCCTGATCATCAACTCGCCCTACGAGGAGCCGCGGCAACACTGGCGCTACAACCGCGAGACAAGGCTATTTGAACTGGTCGGAGGCCGCCGCCCGGCAGGGTACGTAGTGGCAACGCCCGGATCAAAGTCTTTCGACGATCCCGGGATCTTTGTGGAGATTCCGCTGGTCAACCAGATCCGCCCGCGCGTGAAGGCTTGGCGTGAGGCAGGCTACCCGGGTGTGACCAGTATCACCAAGCGGCTCTTGGATCACTGGCGTGACCCTGAGGAGTTCGACAGACGTCGCTTTTTCTTTTGCCAGTTGGAGGCTGTGGAGACGCTCATTTGGCTAACCGAGGCGCCGCCTGCCGAGCGGGTGGGCATTGAGATCCCTGGCGACGGTGGGGACTTTGATCGGCGGTGCTGCAAGATGGCAACTGGTACGGGCAAGACCATCGTCATGGCGATGGTGATTGCCTGGCACATCCTCAACAAGGTGGCGAACCTACAGGACGCACGTTTCTCGAAGAACGTGCTGGTCGTTGCGCCTGGGCTGACGGTCAAGAAACGGCTGGCTGTTCTAGAACCGGCGGGCGCAGGCAACTACTACGAGGCCTTCGACATTGTGCCCTCTGCCCTGCTGGACAAACTGCGGCAGGGCAAAGTGCTGATTCGCAACTGGCACGCCCTAGCCTGGGAGAGCGAGGAACAGATCAAGAAGCGCAAAAGCGTAGACAAGCGCGGCGCAAAGAGTGACGAAGCTTACACCCGCGAGGTGCTGGGCGAGATGGCGAATGCCCGCAACCTGCTGGTGATCAACGACGAGGCCCACCACGCCTGGCGCGTCAACTGGGAGGCGGAAGGTAAGTATCTGCGCCAGCATGGCTTAAGAGACAGCGCCGCAGAAGCCACAGTTTGGGTAGGCGGACTGGATCGTCTGCATCGCTCGCGAGGCATCCTGACCTGCTACGACTTTTCTGCCACCCCCTTTGCGCCGTCGGGAAAGAAGAGCAGCGAGGAGGCGCTCTTCGGCTGGATCGTCAGCGACTTTGGGCTGAACGACGCCATCGAATCGGGGCTGGTGAAGACCCCGCGCGTGGTGGTGCGCGACGACGCCGTGCCGGATGCCAAGACCTACAAGTCGCGGCTCTATCACATCTACAACGACCCCGACGTGAAGGACGACCTGAACCGCCAGGCCAAGCCAGAGGAGCCGCTGCCCGACCTGGTGCTGAACGCCTACTACTTGCTGGGCTACGACTGGCGTGAGACGTGGAAGGCCTGGAAAGCGGCTGGCCTGCCCACGCCGCCCGTGATGATCACCGTCTGTAACCGAACCGAGACAGCGGCGCGGGTGAAACACGCCTTCGACTCACGGCGCATTCCCATCGACGAGCTCTGCAACCCAGAAGGGATCCTGCACATCGACTCGAAGGTGTTAGAAGAGGCTGAGGCAAAGGAGGAGCCCACTGCAGTGGTGGAAGCCTCAGACGAGGCTGAGGATGGAGAAGAGGAAGACGCACCAGTCGAACGTCAGTTGACCAAAGCAGAGCAGGCAGAACGTTTGCGAAAGATCGTAGATACGGTGGGTAAGGTAGGGCAGCCCGGCGAGAAAATCCAGAATGTCATTTCCGTCGGGATGCTGAGCGAGGGCTGGGATGCCAAAACCGTGACGCACATCATGGGGCTACGGGCCTTCACTTCGCAACTTCTGTGCGAGCAGGTTGTGGGTCGAGGCTTGCGCCGCACATCCTACGAGGTCAACCCACAAACGGGGCTGCTCGAGCCCGAATACGTCAATATCTTCGGTGTGCCTTTCACTTTCTTGCCGCACGAGGATAGCGGAGATGGCCCGCCGCCACCACCAACACCCAAGACCGCGGTGGAGCCGGATCCGACCAAAGCAGAGTTTGAGATCCGCTGGCCAAATGTGGTGCGCATCGAGCGCGTACTTCAACCAACGTTGACTCTCGATTGGTCAAAGGTGCAGCCACTAGAACTAAACGCTGCCCAGACACCGCAGGTGGCAGAACTGGCACCAGTTCTTGAAGGCAAGCCAGACGTGACCCAGATCAGCCGCATTGAGCTAGAGCGGTTGGCGCGGGAATTTCGCACCCAGCGCATTATCTTCGCAACTGCCCGGGATGTGTTCGATCAGATGAAGCCAAGCTGGAAAGGCAGTCGCGAAATCTTGCTGGCGCAGTTGGTGCGGATTGTCGAGCAGTTCATTCGTTCTGACCGCATCTTGATCTCCCCACCTCTTTTTTATCAGGATGAACTGCGCCGCCGCCTGATCATCACCCTCAACATGTCACGAGTTGTGCAACATGTCTGCGAGGCGGTGCGGCAGGAGAACACCGAGCGGCTTACTCCAGTCTTCGACCGCGATCATCCCATCGGCTCGACAGGTCAAATGCGCACCTGGTACACGAGCAAACCTTGTGAACGCACACGCAAGTCGCACATCAACGTCTGCGTCTACGACAGCACCTGGGAAGCATCAGATGCCTACGTCCTCGACAACAGCGACGCCGTGAGCGCCTGGGCAAAGAACGATCACCTGGGCTTCGAAGTCCTGTATGTGTATGGTGGCGTAGTACGCAAGTATCGGCCAGATTTTCTTGTGCGGCTATCCAACGGCGACATGCTCATTTTGGAAACGAAGGGACAAAACACCGAACTAGACCGGGTGAAGCAGCGCTATCTGGACGAGTGGACGCAGGCCGTCAATGCCCATGGCGCGTTCGGTCGCTGGCGGTGGAAGGTGGCACGTCACCCTGGCGAGATACGGGACATTCTCTGACTTCCCTCTCCCAGAGGGAGAGGGGCTGGGGGTGAGGGCGTCAGCGGCGCGGAGCGCTGTGGAGACATCTCCGAATTTGAAATGACTATAAGATTGCAGCTTTCGCGTTCGGCTTCCCACTAGGCTAAGAGTAGTCTCAAAGCCGTTTTGCAGCAGGTGACCCATGTCCAAGGCAAAGATCGCACTGGACTTTCAGGCGCGGATCCCTCCCGGTTATCTCAACCTGATGGGATATGTGGACGAATCGGAAGTGAATGGGCCAGGCCGGCGCGCCGTGGTCTGGGTGCAGGGCTGCCTGCGGGAGTGTCCGGGCTGCTTCAACCCTGCTTCTTGGCCGTTTGAGGTCAACCAACTGGTGAAGATCACCGATCTGGCCGAGCAAATCCTCAGCAACCCCAGAAACGAGGGAGTGACCTTCTCAGGAGGGGAGCCCTTCTGGCAGGCTCCCGCCCTGGCCAGCTTGGCGCGGCTCCTGAAGGCGAAAGGGCTAACGGCGATGGCCTTCAGTGGATTCACGCTGGAAGAGTTGCGATCCCCCCAGGCTCCCCCCGGCGCCCAAGAGCTGCTGCAGGAGCTGGATATTTTGGTGGACGGGCCCTATCTGCAATCCCAGGCCATTCGCTCCCCCCACTCGCTGGTCTCTTCCCGCAACCAGCGGGTACATGTCTTTAACCCTGCCTTGGAAAACCAACTGAATTGGGCTAGCGACCAGGTGGAAATCCATATCCTCAAAGATGGAACCCGCATCGTCACCGGCTACGGCGGGCAGTTTCTCTTCGACGAGTCCGAGCGAGGCTAGCGCGCCTCCCCAGGGATCCCCTATCCCCCCACCCGCAACGGCTCGCGGCGATAGGCGGGCAGTTGCCAGCACATCTCCAGCCAGTTTTTCAGCTCCTCCGGCTGGCCCATGAGGCTCATTTCCACCAGCAAAATGGCAGCTCGATCGCCAGCTCCTTTGGATCCCAGACGAATCAGGGCAGACAGACTTTCTTCCCCCCAGCAGACGGATACCCCCTGCCGGATCAAGGCCCGAGCTGCAACGGCAATGCAGGAGGGTGGCACCTGGATATCTCGCCGCTCGTAATCGATAGTAGGCAGCATGAACGGCAACCCAAATCTTTATTATGTTTTAATCTTCTTCCCTTTTTGCCGGCTTATCCTGGGTCTTTGCGAATTGTGAAGTGATCTTTTGTAAACTTTTTGATACCGAGTAACATCATCTGGGGGTCTGAGAAAAAGGACGGGGATCCCTGCAGAAAGCTTAAAAGATAGCAGCCGTTTCTCAGCTCGACCTTCTCACAGCCGCGAGAATGGCTGCATTGGCAGGAGATGGAGAGATGCGAGCAGAAGGTTGGGAAAGCCGGGTGGGTCGCTGGTTGCCCAAAGCTACCCTTGTGGGAGTGGCGTTGATCCTGGTGGCGGCGGGCAGGCCGCTGCGCTTGGTGGGCAACGGCGAGAATATGGTGCTGTTTACCTGGGGTGGGGGAGTGAGCCCGACTGCTTTGCAGCCAGGGCTGCATTGGGTGCCGCCTTTTGTCTCGCGCACCGTTACCTTCGACGTAAAAACGCAGGCTCTGACCTGGAAGGACAACGACCCGACCGCCTATGCGCCGCGGCTGGTGGCCCTCTCTCAGGATGGGCAGCAGATTGCGGCTGAAGCGACGCTGCAATTTCGTATTCTCGATGCCCCCAAGGTCTACACCCAACTGGGGGAGAACTACTTGGATCGCATTGCCCCCATCGTCCGGTCGGTCATCTTGAATGAGACCAGCGGCTTTTCCGCCCAAGCTCTCTATTCCACCGAACGCCCGCTGCTTCAAGGACAAATTCGCGAACGGGTGGCCCTTTTGCTGAAGGAATACGGCATCGAGGTTTTGGACTTTCTGCTGCGGGATGTGGATTTCGATCCCGATTTTGTAGCCGCTATTGAAGCAAAAACTATCGCCGAAAACCAACTGGCGCAAAAACAATTTGAGATCGAGCAGGCGCGCCAAGATGCCCGCAGCATCATTGCTCAAGCCGAGGCAGAAGCCGGCCAATTGCGAGCCAAGGCCCAGGCCCTCACCCAGAATCCCAAGTACCTAGAGGTGGTGAAAGCCTCGGTTCTGGGATCCCGGCTGGAAACTTTGATAACCAAATAGAAAACCTAATAGAAAAAGGACTCCGTCCCGCTGACGCGAACAGTTTTCGGGCCTGGCCCCATCTGCTCCAGCTCTTCCCTCAGACCTCAAAACGGGATCAGCCACTATGTATTCAACAGAAGAAGCACACCAGAGTAAAGTTGGTTGGCTAACTTTGGGCGGGATTGCCCTCTTGGCAGCTTTGGGGATGCTCCGCGCCTGCCTGTATGTCACTTTGCCCGGCCATGCCACGGTGGTGTTTAATACCTTTTCTGGGTTGCAAAAGGGGCGGGTAGAATTGCCGGGAGTGATGTTCCGGATCCCGGGGATCGAGACGCCAATCACCTACAGCGTGCTCACCCGCGTTTGGGAGTTTACCAACAACCCCAACTCGGCCAATGCCATCAGCAATGCCATCACGGTAAACACTGCTGACGGGCAGGCTTTTGCCGTCGATGTGGCCATTGCCCTCAGGCCCAACCTTGCCACTTTGGACGAGCTGCACGCCACCATCGGCGAGAACTATCTTGTGACAGTGGTGGTGCCGGTAGTGCGCTCCAAGATCCGCGATATCTCTGCTTCTTTCGATTCCGAAGATTTTTACCGCAAAAGCCAACGCACAGCCATCGAGCAGCGGGCCCTGGACTTGATCCGCCAAGAGATGCCCACCGTCAACCGCGATGGCCAAGCCCTGCCCCTGATCCAGGTAGAGGGCCTCTTTCTGGGCAACCCCGATTTTCCACAAGCCCTGCGAGATTCCATTGAACGCAAACAGGTGGCCTCGATTACGGCACAAACAGCAGCAGTGCGGGCGCAAATTCAACAAAAAGAAACCGAGCGGCTGTTGATCCTAGCGGCAGCCAACCAGCGGGCCATCGAGCTAAAGGGACAGGCGGCAGCGGAAAACGCGCAAC
Organism: Synechococcus sp. H60.2; assembly: GCF_047462315.1. Lineage (NCBI taxonomy): Bacteria > Bacillati > Cyanobacteriota > Cyanophyceae > Synechococcales > Synechococcaceae > Synechococcus > Synechococcus sp. H60.2. Next base: position 9,381 of record NZ_JANSIZ010000010.1, read on the forward strand.
TGGCGGATCTGCTGTTTTACGAAAAGCTGCAGGAGCGCATCCAAAACCCGGCGGACTCACTGCCACCTCTGCGCATCATTCGCGTCGAGGGGGATGCCACCGTGTTCCTCAACGTGGATCCCCGACAGGCAGCCGCGCAACAGGCCCAATAGTCAGGCCTGGCCACGCCGTCGGAGCTCCCAGGGCAGGGTGGGGTGGTGGGCAGCCGGCTGCGCTTTGGCCACAACAATCACCCCGGCCACCGGGATCCCAGCGGCAACCAAGACCTGCTGCGCCGCTTGAACGGTGGAGCCGGTGGTGTAGATGTCATCCACCAACAGAACTGGGGTGGCGGGAGCGTGCTGGAGGGCAAAGGCGCCTGCCAGATTTTGCTGGCGTTGCAGCGGGTTGAGCTCATATTGGGCCGCCGTGGCCCGCACCCGCACCAAAGCTTCAGGTAAATGTCTTAGACCCGTCCGCTCACAAAAGGCTTGGCTGATCAGGGCCGCTTGATTGTAGCCCCGTTGCCGCAGGCGCTCCGCATGCAGCGGGATAGGGACGACCGTATAGTCCGAGCCGTAGGCCCTACGAGAGCCTGAAGAGGGTTGCCGGCTTTCGAGCCAACGGGATCCCAGCCATTCCCCCAAAACCGTGCCTATGCGCCGCTGTCCTTCATATTTCAGGCAATAGAGAGCCCTGCGCAGCGCTCCCCGGTGGATCCCCCAAGCATAAAGCGGCCAAGGCGAAGTGGTGACCGGCCAAGAGTCGAGCCGCTCCGCCTGCAACCGCCTCTGGCAATCTCGACAAAACACACCCCTAGCGGGGCGCTGGCAGAGCGGACAGGGAAGCGCAATCCACCAATCCAGCCACTCCATGGCCAAGTTCCACGGCTAGCCTCAGTCTAGCCGCAAGGGGAGGGCTAGAGAGCTGACAAAGTTGACGGCGGGATCCCTGCTTGCTAGGATTAGGTACTGCTGAATCATCAAGACTAGCCCTTGTAGCCAACCCATGCCCACCATTCAGCAACTCATTCGCGAAGAGCGCAAGGCTGCCACTCGCAAGACCAAGGCACCTGCCCTGAAAGGATGTCCGCAGCGGCGGGGAGTTTGCACCCGAGTGTACACGACAACGCCCAAGAAGCCCAACTCGGCTTTGCGGAAGGTGGCACGGGTTCGCCTCACCTCTGGCTTTGAAGTTACTGCTTACATCCCCGGCATTGGCCACAACCTACAAGAGCACTCGGTGGTTATGATTCGCGGCGGGCGGGTCAAGGACTTGCCTGGCGTGCGCTATCACATTATTCGGGGCACGCTCGACGCCGCAGGAGTGAAAGACCGCAAGCAAGGCCGCTCCAAATACGGGGCAAAACGGCCCAAGCCTGGCCAAGCGCCGGCCGCCACTGGCAAGAAGAAATAATAGCTTCCTCTAAACGTCAGCCTTTGTATCCTGCCTTCAGCTTCTAAGCAAGTTCCACAGCTCCTATGTCTCGCCGCAACCGTGCCCCTCGTCGTGACGTACCCCCGGATCCCAAGTACGGGAGCCGTTTGGTTACCATGCTGATCCGCAAGTTGATGATGAGGGGCAAGGCTTCTCTTGCCGCCAGGATCCTCTACGACGCCCTAGAGATTGTGCGAGAGCGCACCGGTCAGGATCCGCTACCTGTACTGGAAAGTGCTGTTCGCAACGCTACCCCCTTGGTGGAGGTGAAAGCGCGGCGGGTGGGTGGCGCTACCTATCAGGTGCCTGTGGAGGTAAGAGCAGAGCGAGGAACCTCGTTGGCGCTGCGCTGGCTAGTCACCTTTTCCCGCACCCGTCCAGGGCGCACCATGTCTGCCAAGTTAGCCAATGAGATTATGGATGCGGCCAACGAAACCGGCAACGCCATCCGCCGGCGAGAAGAAGTCCATCGCATGGCCGAGGCCAACAAAGCCTTTGCCCACTACCGCTACTGAGCCCTGCTGGCCGAGCGAAGGAGGATGTTGCTGGGATCCCTTCCCATCTGCTGAGATCTGGGCTGGATCTGGAGGAGAAGGGGCAAAAAAAGACTAGAATTGTAAAGGTTTTTTTAGTTTGCCCGAGTCGCAGGGCGACGAGGATTGGGAGGTTGACGTGGCACGCACAGTTCCCCTGGAACGAGTTCGAAATATTGGTATCGCGGCCCACATCGATGCCGGCAAGACCACGACCACAGAGCGGATCCTCTTCTATTCCGGTCTGGTGCACAAGATTGGCGAGGTTCATGAGGGAACCACGGTAACCGACTGGATGGCTCAGGAACGGGAGCGGGGCATCACCATCACGGCCGCGGCCATCACCACCCGTTGGACCAAGCGGGATCCCAAAAACCCCTCCCAACCTCTCGCTGGCGCGCCGGAATACACCATCAACATCATCGATACGCCAGGGCACGTGGACTTCACCATCGAGGTGGAGCGATCGATGCGGGTGCTGGACGGGGTAATCGCCGTCTTCGACTCGGTGGGGGGCGTGCAGCCGCAGTCGGAAACCGTCTGGCGGCAGGCCAACCGCTACAACGTGCCCCGCATCGCCTTCGTCAACAAGATGGATCGCATGGGGGCCAATTTCCTTAAGGTTTATAACCAGATTCGGGAGCGCCTCAAAGCCAACGCCGTGCCCATCCAACTGCCCATCGGGGCCGAAGACGAGTTTCGCGGCATCGTCGATCTGGTGCGCCTGCAGGCCAATATCTACATGGATGAGATCGGCAAGGACATTCGCCCTGCCCCTATCCCCGAAGAGATGAAGGATCTGGTGGCGGAATACCGGGCCAAGCTGGTGGAAGCGGTGGCCGAGACCGACGAGGCCCTAATGGAGAAATACTTTGCCGAGGAGGATCTGAGCGAAGCCGACCTCATGGCTGGTCTGCGCAAAGGCACCATCAGCGGCCAAATTGTGCCCCTGCTGTGCGGCTCTGCCTTCAAGAACAAGGGTGTGCAGATGCTGCTGGACGCGGTGGTGGACTACCTCCCTTCTCCCATCGATATTCCCGCCATCAAGGGGGTACTGCCGGACGGGTCGGAGGTATCGCGCAAGGCCAGCGATGACGAGCCCTTCTCCGCTCTGGCCTTCAAGCTGATGAGCGACAAGTACGGAGACCTCACCTTTATCCGCGTTTACTCTGGGGTGCTAACCAAGGGCACCTATGTGCTCAACTCCACCAAAAACAAAAAAGAGCGCATCTCCCGCCTGGTGGTGCTCAAAGCGGACGAGCGTCTAGATGTAGATGAGCTGCGAGCAGGCGATCTGGGAGCTGTGTTGGGCCTGAAAGATACCACCACCGGAGACACCCTCTGCGACGAAAACGCGCCGGTAATCCTGGAGTCCCTATATATCCCCGAGCCGGTGATCTCGGTGGCCGTCGAGCCCAAGACCAAGGCTGATATCGACAAACTCTCCAAAGCGCTGCAGGCCCTGGCCAAGGAGGATCCCACCTTCCGCGTCTCGGTGGATCCAGAGACCAACCAAACCATCATCTCCGGCATGGGCGAGCTCCACCTGGAGATTCTGGTGGATCGGATGCTGCGGGAGTTCAACGTAGAAGCTAACGTGGGCAATCCCCAAGTGGCCTACCGCGAAACCATCCGCAAGCCAGTTAGCCGCGTGGAAGGAAAGTTCATCCGCCAGACTGGCGGCCGCGGCCAGTACGGCCATGTGGTCATCGACCTGGAGCCAGCAGAACCAGGTACGGGGTTCGAGTTTGTCTCCAAAATTGTGGGTGGTGTCATCCCCAAAGAGTACATTCCGCCTGCCGAGCAAGGGATCCGCGAAGCCTGCGAGTCCGGGGTCTTGGCTGGCTATCCTCTGATCGATATTCGCGTCACCCTGGTGGACGGCTCCTACCACGAGGTGGACTCCAGCGAAATGGCCTTCAAGATCGCCGGCTCGATGGCGCTGAAGGAGGCTGCTCGCAGAGCCAACCCCGTCCTGCTGGAGCCAATGATGAAGGTGGAGGTGGAAGTTCCCGAAGCCTTTGTCGGGGATGTTATTGGAGACATCAACGCCCGTCGCGGCCAGATGGAGGGGATGAGTACAGAGGGTGGCATCTCCAAGGTCAATGCCAAGGTTCCCTTGGCGGAGATGTTTGGATATGCCACCGACATCCGCTCCAAAACCCAAGGGCGGGGCATCTTTACGATGGAGTTCAGCCACTACGAGGAAGTTCCTCGCAGTATTGCCGAAGCCATCATCGCCAAAAGCAAAGGAAGTGGAGTAACCAACTGAAATTAAAAGGAAGTGACGATTCATGGCACGCGCTAAGTTTGAACGTACCAAGCCGCACGTCAACGTTGGCACCATTGGTCACGTCGACCACGGTAAGACGACGTTGACCGCCGCCATCACTATGACCTTGGCTGCTTTGGGTCAGGCCACAGCCAAGCGGTATGACGAGATCGACGCGGCGCCAGAGGAGAGAGCCCGCGGTATTACCATCAATACTGCCCACGTGGAGTACCAGACGGAGAAGCGTCACTACGCCCACGTGGACTGCCCCGGCCACGCTGACTACGTGAAAAACATGATCACGGGCGCGGCCCAGATGGACGGGGCCATCCTGGTGGTCTCGGCGGCCGATGGGCCAATGCCGCAGACGCGGGAGCACATCCTGTTGGCCCGTCAGGTGGGGGTACCCAGCTTGGTGGTCTTCCTCAACAAGGTGGACATGGTGGACGACGAGGAGCTGCTGGAGCTGGTGGAGCTGGAGGTGCGGGAGCTTCTCTCCAAGTACGACTTCCCCGGCGACGAAATCCCAATTGTCAGGGGATCCGCTCTCAAGGCTCTGGAAAGGATGCAGGCCAACCCCAAAACCCAGCGGGGTGAGGATCCCTGGGTGGACAAGATCTACGAGCTGATGGATGCGGTGGACTCCTACATTCCGACGCCGGAGCGGGATGTAGACAAGCCCTTCCTGATGGCGGTGGAAGATGTCTTCTCGATCACCGGTCGCGGTACGGTGGCGACGGGCCGGATCGAGCGGGGCCGCATCAAAGTTGGCGAAACCGTGGAGCTGGTGGGATTGCGAGAAACCCGTTCCACCACCGTTACCGGTCTAGAGATGTTCCAGAAGACCCTGGACGAGGGGATTGCTGGCGACAACGTCGGCGTGCTGCTGCGGGGTATTCAGAAGAACGAGGTGGAGCGGGGTATGGTGCTGGCCAAGCCCAAGACCATTACTCCTCACACCCAGTTCGAGTCGGAGGTTTACGTCCTCAAGAAGGAAGAGGGCGGACGTCACACTCCCTTCTTCGCTGGCTATCGTCCTCAGTTCTACGTGCGTACCACCGACGTCACCGGCACCATCACTTCCTTCACGGCTGACGACGGCTCTAAGCCGGAGATGGTGATGCCCGGCGACCGTGTCAGGATGACGGTAGAGCTGATCCAGCCCATCGCCATCGAGCAAGGGATGCGCTTTGCCATTCGCGAGGGCGGTCGTACCGTAGGGGCCGGTGTGGTCTCTAAGATCCTGAAGTAAGCGGCTTTCTCCTGGCAGGGATTGGGCGCTGGTCACTCCAGGCAAGCTCGATCCCTGCCATTTTTTTGAGTACACCCTACCTTCTCTCTGACTATGGCTACCTTGACGCAACAGAAAATTCGGATCCGCCTAAAGGCCTACGACCATCGGCTGCTGGATACTTCCTGCGACAAAATTGTGGACACAGCCCGCCGTACGGAGGCTGTGCCGGTTGGCCCGATCCCTTTGCCGACGCGGCGTCGCCTCTACTGTGTGCTGCGTTCCCCCCACACGGATAAGGATTCGCGGGAACATTTTGAAGTTCGCACCCACCGCCGCATTATCGACATCTACTCCCCCTCTTCCAAAACCATCGATGCTTTGATGAAGCTGGATCTGCCGGCAGGGGTAGACATCGAGGTGAAATTGTGAGGCTCCGCTTGGGGATCCAGCGCTAGGTGAGGCAAGGGGGCAGGTGGTGACAACAGCGGTCGAGCAAGAAGGACGAGAAGAGGGCGCCGCCATTGGTGAGGGGACGGCGGCTTCTGAGCCTATCCCGGTCTTGGTGGTGGGAGCTTTGGGCAAGATGGGGCGGGAGGTGGTGCGGGCGGTGGCCCAAACCCCCGACATGAAGTTGGTGGGGGCGGTGGCCCGTTCCCAGTTGGGCGCGGACATTGGTGAGGTGTTGGGCCTGGGATCCCTGGGAGTAGAGATTACCGAGGATCTGGCAGGTCAGTTGCTGCGGCTGTCGCAGCGGAGTACCCGAGGTGTCATGGTGGACTTCACCCATCCGCGCTCCGTGTATGAAAATGTCCGCTCGGCCATTGCTTTTGGGGTGCGGCCGGTGGTGGGGACGACGGGCCTGACGTCGGAGCAGGTGGAGCGGCTGCGGGATCTGGCAGACAAGTCCGGTGTGGGCTGTCTAATCGCGCCCAACTTTGCCATCGGCATGATCCTGCTGCAGCAGATGGCTCTGCAGGCGGCCCAATATTTCGATCACGTGGAGATTGTCGAGCTGCACCACAACCGCAAAGCCGATGCCCCCAGCGGCACGGCTCTACAGACAGCGCAACGGCTGGGACAACTGGGCAAAGCCTTTAACCCGCCCGAGGTGGAAGAAAAGGAGCTGCTCCCCGGCTCGCGGGGAGGGATCCCCGGCCCCAATATCCCCATCCACAGCGTTCGCCTGCCGGGGCTAGTCGCCCACCAGGAGGTGATCTTCGGCGGCATGGGGCAGACGTTGACCTTGAGACACGACATCACGGATCGGGTGGCTTTCATGCCGGGAGTGATCCTGGGCATTCGCAAGGTGCTGCAGCTCAAGGGGCTGGTCTATGGCTTGGAGCAGGTGTTGAGCTAGCTGCTTAGGGGCGGGATCCCAGCCTCGTCCAGGATGTGCGGGATGAGGTGTTCGGCCTTGACGGCCATGAGGTGTACGCCGTGACAGATCTGGCGAGCCTGGCGCACCTGTTCGGCAGCAATGCGGATCCCTTCTGCCAGGGGATCGGGGGCATCGGCCAGCCGCTGGATGATGGCGTCCGGGATCTGCACCCCCGGCAAGTTGCGGTTGATGAAAAGGGCGTTTTTGGCGGATTTGAGCAGGAAGATGCCCGCCAGGATAGGCTTGCCGGCGGGGCGGCCCAGCTTGTCCATGAAACGCTCCAGTTGCTCGAAGTCGGTCACCATCTGGCTTTGGAAAAACTGGGCTCCGTTCTCCAGCTTGCGGTGGAAGCGCCGCTCCAGGCCGGAAAAGCTGCCGGACTGGGGTTCTACCGCTGCTCCGGGGAACAGGCAGGTGCCACCGTCGGGGAGGGGCTTGCCGTTGCAGTCGAGGCCGTTGTTGAGGCGTTGGATAAGCTGCAGCAGGCGCACCGATTCCAGGTCAAAGACCGGGCGGGCGTCGGGACAATCGCCGATGTGGATGGGATCCCCGGTGAGGGCCAACACGTTGCGCAGGCCGAGGGCGGAAGCTCCCAACAGATCTCCTTGCAGAGCCAAGCGGTTGCGATCCCGACAGGCCAGTTGCAGGATGGGCTCAATGCCCGCCTGATGCAACAGCAGTGAGGCGGCCAGGGGGCTCATGCGGGCCATGGCGCGGTTGGAGTCCGTGACGTTGATGGCATGCACCCGACCCTTGAGCTGCTGGGCAAGAGACAGCAAGGTGCTGGTGTCGGATCCCTTGGGGGGGGTGATCTCAGCCGTGAGCAGAAATTCCCCCCGCTGGATGGCTTGGGCAAAGCGCGACGGCGGTGAGCAGGTCAGGGCCACAATTCTGGGAAGACCGAAAGAAAAAGCAGTGGGTTGGCCTATTATCGACTGTTTTGGGAGGGTTTTTCCAGCCTAGGCGCTGCTCCATCTTTTCTCAGGGCTTGGCTGAGGGCGAAGGGCTGGGCAGGGGTTGCACCCGCATTTCTCCCAGCCAGAGGGGGGGATCCCCTTGGTGCAAACGCTGCTGCCAGTTTGTCGCCGCCGCGGGCGGGATCCCCTGCGGACCCAGGGCCCAGCTCCAGCCAATCACCTGGGGCCACCGCCGGGCTTCCAAGCCTTCCAAAAAGGACTGGGCAGCTTCTGCGTCGGGGGGCAGGCCGCTGAGAATCAGGGGCAACTGGGGGTTAAAGGCCACAAGGCGACAGTAGAATGCTTCAAAAGCCTCAGGATCCCCCTTCACCTCCAGGCTCAGCCAGTCCACCCCTGGCAAGGCGGCCCAGGCAGACGCTGCCTCGTTATCCGCTCCCTCCAGCTCTAGAACCCAGAGCAAATTGGCATCAGAGCGCAGGGTTTGTATCAGGTGACGGTAGGCCCGTCGTTGCAGCTCGGTATCCCCGTCCCCAGCAGCTATGGCCAGGATAATCGGGGTAGCAAAGCGCTGGATGCCCCGGGCCCAAGAGCGCAAGGTCTCATCCTGTTCGCCCGCAGCCAGGGAAGAGAGGTGGGCCGGCTGCAGCCGCAGGCGCAGGTAGGGAACGGAGCCGCTCTCCCGCAGCCGATTGGCCAGGGGCTGGGGAAAATCCTGCCGCGGATCCCAGAGGTGCTCCACCGCTGCCCAGGCAGGGGGCTGGCCGATGGCCTGGCGATAGGACAAGAGCTGCTCCCAAGTTGGCATGCCCGACCAAATGACCCCATGATAAAGCCGGCCCGTGGGGGGCGGCAGCGGCCTGCCCCGCTGAAAAGGGGCAGAATCGGGCGGGATGGGGGAGGTGAGGACAACCTGCAGCCGCAGAGACGGTGAGGGGGCAGGGGCGTCGGCCTCCGGTAGGGAGAAAGGGAAACTCCACGTGCGCTCCTCGAACCGACCTTGAGTAATCTGGCGGGCATAGAAGTCCTGAGGGGGCGGCAGCGGCTCGAGAGCCTCTTCCCCTAAGAAGGCTTTTTGGACAGCTAGGCGCACCCCCTCGCCAGGGTGAATCAGAGGCGTGGTGGTATCCAGGTGAAAGCTGCCGCTGAGGCGGGTAAAGGTCTTGTGGGGCTCAACTCGGAAAGAGAGCGTGAGCTGGTCAGGCCGATAGGTGCCCACGGCGGGGGAGGAGGGGGTGGGGAGCGGGGATCCCGGCTGCTCTGCCAAGCTCTCGCAGTCGGTGCAGGGAAGGAGAGCCTGCGGGTGGAGAGCGATGGGAGCCTTGCGGGCGGATTGCAACTGCTCAGATGTGATCACAAAGCTGGCCCAAAGGTGCTTCAAGCGGGGATCCCGGCCGGGTGGAATATCGGAGAAAGTTCGCCCTGGGGGTGTAGCCGTGCGTGTGCCGGCAGCCGTGCCATCTAGGGGCACCGTGGAGAATGCGTCGCTGGAACATCCCCCCAGCAACACCAGCGACAGGATTAGCGGCAGAGTCCCTAGGAGCAGGGGCCTAACGCTGGGTTGTAGCGGCGGCGATCCCCAAACCATGAACTCACCTCAATACACCACCCCTCCGCGTCCGCTTGGCAGCGGCTAGAGGGATTCTCGCCCAGCAGCCTCAGCCTTGGGTTTGATCCCGATCACAACTTGGCCACAGCAGAGCCCGCCGGCACCGCCCAAAGGCGAGCTCAAGGGGTTGAGCTCCGGCAACAGCCGGCTACCCCTGCGGCACTGCCGCCGCTTCCGGGTAGATGACCAACATTCCCTCGTAGAGGATTTGGCCGGGCTGCAACTCCAGGCGATCGATGCGCACGCCTGGATCCAACTGAATGGGAAAATCCGCCAGGCCGGGGATGGGGATCTCCTGCCCTTCGCTCACCCACAGGGGATTGACCAGCCGCAACTGGTTGGGGCCCTGGGCCTGTAGCCCGGTTAGCACCGTAACCGGCACCTCCACCCCCTCGGGAGTCACCAATTGGGCCTGGATGCGCAGCCGATTTTGCTCCAAGGTGACCTGGGGCTGGCGGATCAAGAAGGGCACCGCTTGACCTCCAAAGGGCAGTTGCACCTGTGCCTGGGCCAGTTGAGACTGGATGAGGGGAGCCTGAAGGGTGCGGTTAAGATCGTCTTCGGTGAGGCGCAAGCTCACCTGCACCGGCACGGGCGCCAACAGTTGCAGGGGGCTACGTCCTTGGATGGCTTCCCCTACATTGAGGCGAATATCCTGGCCCTGCAGCCGCAGGTGGCTGACCTGGAATCCCTGATAGATAAGGTTGTCTCCCGACACCTGGGCCTGGGGGATCTGGCCGTTCAAAATCTGGGCGTCGGAACCGGCGATCTGCACCTGCAAGTTGTCGACCTGCTGCACCTCAGAGCGAATCCAGGCGGCCACCAAAGGGCTGAGCAGGGATCCGGCAATCTGGGCAAATCCGGGCCAAGACCAAAACATAGTGGGCAAGCCAAGCAGCAGTGCCAATCCTAGCCGCTGCCCTGCTGGCGAGAGCCGCTGGCGGCGACGGGCTGCAAGAGAAGAGGGATCCGGGGCAGGCCGACGGCAAGACGGGAACAGCACGGGGTACCTCAGGAGCGACAACAGGCAACATTTCTCTGGCCAAACTATGACTAGGCTAAGGCAGGACTGCTCCACCGAACAGAGGGATCCCCCGCACACTTGGAGGAGCTACCCATCCGTCAACTGCCACCAAAGATACCCCAGCCGCAGGTAGTGAAGCCGCAGCCAGGGGAAAGGGAAAACGCGCGGCGGCTGGCGAAAGAGGGCGCTAATCTGGGGTCGGACGCCGGCCACCTCCTGGGCTAGGATTTTGCCCGCCCACACCGCTGTGGCCACGCCGCTGCCATGGTAGGCCAGGCCATACCACAAGCTGGGATCCGTCGGCGAAGAACCGATATGGGGGTGAAGCTGCCGCGAAAGGCAGACCAGGCCGTTCCAAGCGTACTCGATCTCCACCCCCTCCCAGGCGGGAAAGAGACGGTAAAGCTGCCGAGTCATCCAAGCCTGCAGGCGCTGTCGTTCTGCCGGAGTATTGCGGGTGCCGCCCCGCCCCCCAAACAGCAGGCGCCCGTCCGGCAGGAGACGGTAGTAGAACAGCAGCCGTCGTGTGTCGTAGATTGGCGTCGGATCCCACCAGCCCTGAGCCCTTCGCTCTGCAGGCGTCAGAGGCCGGGTGACCAGAATGTTGGAAAGCACCGGCAGGAGGGATCCCGCCAGTTGGGGATACAGAGCCCCTGGAGTGTAGCCATTGGTGGCGATAACCAGGTGCCGCGCCCGCACCGTTCCCCCCGGCGTATGGCAGAAGTGTTGGGATCCCGTCTTTTCCCAAGCGACAACAGGGCTGGCGCTGTGCAATCGCGCCCCCCACCTTTGAGCTGCCTGGGCTAGCCCTTGGATAAGCTTGAGGGGGTTGAGGCCAAACCCCACTCCGATGTGCAGAGCGCCATGGTTCTCTTGGCTATCGAAGCCCCGTTCTCGCAGCTCCTTGGGACTGAGGAGCTGGGCCGGGTAGCCGGCCACTTGGGTGTAGATTTGGTACTCGGCCTCCAATTCCCGCCAAGCGCTGGGGCGGTGGGCCACCGCGTACCAACCTTGACCCTGGGCATCTAGGGAAAAGCCCTCGGTAGTAGCCAGCTCTTGGACGGTTTCTACTGCCTGCCGCTGATCCCGGTAGTAGCGCTCCGTCTCTGCCAGGCCTATCCGCCGTACCATCTGGGTGTGGGTAAGGTAGCTCGCCCCCACGCCGCAGAAACCGCCGTTGCGCCCCGAGGCCCCCCAGCCCAGGGATCCCGCCTCCAGCAGACAGGCCGAGATACCGTGATCGCGGGCTAGGTGCAGAGCCGTCGACAGCCCCGTCAATCCTCCCCCCAGGATAGCCACCTCGGCCTCAACCGAGCCTTGCAAAGGCGCCGGATATCGCCAACTGGGATCCGCGATCGTGCTGTCCCAGTAGCTGCCAACCGGATAGGAGGGATCGTAAGTGCTGGCCGGATAAAGAGTTGTTTTCAAGCCAAAAATCATACAATCAGACAAAAGCAGCAGCTCAGCAGGTGGTCAGAGATGATGGCGCGGAGGGTACTCCCGTAGGCCAGGGCGGATCCCAGCCAAACCACCGCCACCATGGTCAGAAGCAAAGATATCCAGGCTCCTTTTTCCCGCAGACAGCCCTTGCCCTCCGGCTCAGAGCTCTCGGAAAGCAGTACCTCTACCCTTGGCTCGGAAAATCCAGAGGCCAGAACTAGCACCTACAGCCGTGGGTCATTTGCCAAGTAGCTTCACCAGCAGAATGCCGAACAAGTACAGGAACGTCACGGCGCCAGCCAAGAGACTTTGGGTGAGGGGATCCGTCGAAGGGGTGAGAACGGCTCCTGCCACCACCGAACCCAGGACAACATAGCGCCAACCCTTGAACATCTGCTCAGCAGTTACCAGACCCAAGGCTCCCAGCAGCGCCTGCAAAATCGGCACCTGAAAGGCCAAGCCAGTGCTGAACATCAGCAGCAGCACAAACTCAAAGTAGCGGTCGATGGACCAGGCCTGATCCACCACCCCTTCGCCATAGCGAATGAAGAAGTTGAGCGCCGCCGGAATGAGGAGGTAATAGGCGAAGACCAAGCCAGCCACAAACAAAAGGCTGGATCCCAACACCACCGGCCCCAGCAGCCTGCGCTCCTTCACGCTCAGCCCCGGCAAGACAAAGCGGGCAATTTGGTAAAGCACAAAGGGCGTGGCCAAGAGCAGCCCCGAATAGGCCGCCACCTTCATAGACACGAAAAAATACTCGCCCGGCGCCAGTTGCAAGAAGGTCACCCCTTGAGCAGGCACCTCCAGCAGGGCGACGATGCGGTTCACCACCAGAAAACAGGCGACGATACATAAGGCCACCGCAATTACACTGGCCAAGAGGCGGCTGCGCAACTCCTCCAGATGCTCCATCAAGGTCATCTCGACCTCGTAGGGAAACTCCGGATCTGGCACCCGAGCAGGCTCAGGCGTTGACGGAGCTTGCTGCGAGGATTCGGTCTCAGAGGCAAGGGTCATGGGCCGACGGGTAACGAAACCTTTCCCGCTATCTTAGCCCTGCCCCCCCCTCAAGGAAAAGCGCCCGCCCACTACATGCTTCTCTTGCCAAGATGCTCCTGGCAGGGACATCCTCTGCCGCTAAGCCCTGCCAGGCGGGAGCTGCCACTGCCCAAAGTTTCTGCTTCACCAGACTAGCATCCTTCCTAGTCAGAAAACGGTTGCCCCACGGCCCTGAGCCATCTCCCTGGCGCAAGCAGCCGCAAAGTTCCCCCTTCAGGTGTCATGCCAGGTCAGCAAGTCCGTCGTTCCCGCGAGCGGTTCCTAGACTTGCAGTAATCCTCTCTTTTTGGACTGCCCACCCGGCATCTACAGCCCCTTTGAGTCCAGCTAGCTGAGCTTTTGAATGGGCGCGATGCGGGGATCCAAAATTTTTCGGCCAACGGCGGGAAATTTCACGGCCAAGGTAACCTGGTCGCCACTACCAAAGATGTGAGTAATTTGCCCCTGGCCAAATTTGGGGTGTTGCAGGCGATCTCCCACCGCCCACTGCTGGGGGCCCTGACGGCGAGCGGTCTTGGCCTTGGGCGTGGCCGCAGCCATGTTGTCCGCGGAGAACGAAAGCCCCCTGGCTCTCTCCCATTGGATCAGCTCTTGGGGCAGCTCACTCAAAAATAGAGAGGGGATGGCAGATTCGCGGTTGCCGTAGAGCCGCCGTTCGCTGGCGTGGCAGATAAACAATTGCTCACGGGCGCGGGTGATGCCCACGTAGCAGAGGCGCCGTTCTTCTTCCAAAGCAGCGGGATCCTCCAAAGCCCGAAAATTGGGAAATAGTCCCTGCTCTACCCCCACCAAAAATACGACCGGGAACTCCAGCCCTTTGGAAGCGTGCAACGTCATCAACGAAACTTTCTCAGCTCCCTCCTGAAGGTTGTCCAAATCGGAAGCCAAAGACACATTGCTCAAGAAAGCCTCAAGGCTGGCCTCCTCCTGTTCTTCTTCAAATTGACGGGCGGCGTTGTAGAGCTCCATTACGTTGGCGACTCTTTCCTCAGCCTCTCCCTGGGCCTTGAGATCTGCCAGATAGCCAGAATCCCGCAGCAATGCTTCCAAAAGAGTGGCAGCAGAAACCTGAGCCACTTGTTTGTGCCAATGTTCGATGAACCGGACAAACTGGATGACCGGCTTGGCGGAACGCCCCACCAAGTTGGTTACAGCAGCCTCGTCGCTGAGGAGAGTCCACAGGGGCACATTTAAGGCAGCCGCCGCTTCGGTTAGCTTGTCCAGAGTCGATTTGCCGATACCCCGCCGCGGCACATTGATAATGCGCAGCAGGCTAAAAGAGTCAGCAGGGTTGAGCACAGCCCGCAAATAGGCCAGCACATCCTTAATTTCTTTGCGATCGTAAAATCGCGGCCCGCCCACCACGGTGTAAGGGATCCCCCAGCGCAGCAGAACCTCTTCAAAGGGGCGAGACTGGGCATTGGTGCGGTAGAGAATGGCAAAATCTCCCCAGGAAAAGTTGGGATCTTGGCTGTGTAACCTGCGGATGGTGTTGACTACAAACTCAGCCTCAGCGATCTCGTCCTCCGCTTGGTAGCAAACGATGGGATTGCCCAAGGGGCGAGTTGGCCGGAGAACTTTATCAATGCGCTCGGTGTTTTTCTCAATGAGGACGTTAGCTGCCTGCAAAATAGTAGCTGTAGAGCGATAGTTTTCCTCCAGCTTGATCAGGGTGCGGGTATCGTCATCTGGGAGGCCATCGCCAAAGGTCTCTTGAAACTCCAGCAAAATGGTGAAGTCTGCCCCACGAAAGCGATAGATGCTTTGATCTGCATCTCCCACGACAAAGATCGACCGGTTTTTCCAATCCAACTGAGATCTGCGGGTCTCGCCGTTGGTGACCAGCAGCCGGATCAGCTCATACTGGGTGCGGTTGGTGTCTTGGTACTCGTCCACCAGAATGTGCCGGAAGCGCTGGTGCCAGTAAGCCAAGACCTGCTCATTTTGGCGAAACAGCTGTACCGGGATCCAAATTAAGTTGTCGAAGTCGAGGGCGTTATTGGCCGCCAGTTGATCTTCGTAGAGCTCGTAAACCTGAGCCAGGATGCGGCCCCGGAAGTTGGGCTGGTGGCGCTCCAGATCGGCGGGAGTCCAACCCTGGTTTTTGGCCTTGCTGATGGCGTACCGCACCGATCTTGGATCGAACTGGCGCTCATCTAAATTGAGTTGCTTAGTTACAATCTCTTTAACCAGGGATTGGGCGTCCGACTCATCGAAAATTGAGAAGTCACGAGTCCACTTGCGTCCCTTGGGATCCTGGTACTTTTCAATCTCCAGGCGCAAGACTTGGGCAAATAGGCTGTGGAACGTGCCGATCCAGAGGGGCTTAATCCAGCGGCGGTAAACGCTGGACTTCAAGCGCGTTGCCTGGGCCGGCTCCAGTTGCGCAAGTGGGATCCCAAACTGCTCCTGTGCCTCCTGCTCGGCAAAAAGCTGCTCGATGCGCTCCTTCATTTCGCGGGCGGCCTTGTTGGTGAAGGTAACAGCCAAAATCTCCTCCGGATCCACCCGATAGTGGCGGATGAGGTAGGCGATGCGGTGGGTAAGGGTGCGCGTCTTGCCGGAACCTGCCCCCGCCACCACCAGCAAGGGGCCGCAAAAGTGTTGCACCGCTTGGCGTTGAGAAGGATTGAGGCCATCCAACAAGGAGCCAGAAGTCATATCTGCCGCCAACGAGAAACTGCTTTCCATTATGGGCGCAGCCTGGCTGGCAACCCAACAGGCTTGGGAAGCCCAAAAGGTACTCTAGAGCGCCAAAGCTAAAGATGAAGATTGGTTAAGATTTGGCCAGCTCACCCCAGAACTTGCTGCTATGAAACGAGTTTTGCTTAGTTGCGGGGCCCCACCTAATTGCTGCCCGCTTGGCTTTCCAAAAAGACTGGTCGCTTTGGGGGTTGCTACCTTTGCTCTCCTCTCCGCGGGCCCGTTGGCTCCAGCTCAAGCCGGCAACTGCCCCAGCAACGGCAACCCCAACGCCCCTCTTACCCTGCAGCTGGAAAGCATTGCTGGGGATCGGCTCGACTTAAGTCAGTACGACGGCCTGCAGGTGGTGATCTTGACCAACAGCCAAACCCGCTCCCAAGCGGAGGCCCTCTCCAAAAGTTTGGCCCTGGAGTTTGGGCAAAATCCCCGCCTGCGCCAGATCGTGCTGATAGACGGCAGGGGGCTGCTGCTGGTGCGCAATTTGGTTTTGCAGGCCATTCGAGACAGCGTGCCGACGGATCCCCGCTTGGTTTCTCCGTTTGTCTATGTCTCGGTCGATTTCGAGGGATCAGCCATCCAAAAACTGCAGGAGGTGGCTGCCGAGGTGCTGCCCGGGATCGATTTTCGCCGCCAGGCCGCCTTGCTGCTTTTGGACAGTCAAGGCACCCTCCTGAGCGGGTTCGCCGATCTGGAGCAATCTAACCTCCGCATTCGCCAGTGCATTCGCACGCGCGTTTGACGGCCTTGGATCCCGCTTTTCCCCTGCCTCTTCCCAACCGCTAAACTGGTTTAGCAAAGCTATGGACAACCTTAAAACGGCTGGGTGCCGGGATCCATGCGCCACCAGCTCAAGACCTTAAACCAAATCCTCGACTACAAGCTAGCCGATCTGCGGCTGTTTGGCCGCGCCGAGCTGAAGGGTCAGGTGCTGAATGTGCTGCTGGAACGGCTGCCCGGCGATGTGGTGGACACGCTGCAGGTGATGGAGGTGGTGCGCAGCGCTGTCGAGGCCTCACTGCTGCAGGGGTTGCGCAAAGTCAACGTCTACCTCTGGTGCCGTGGTCAAACTGAAGCAGCGCCGGAGTGGAGTGAAAGCTTTGTGGTTGAGCCGTTGACCCTGAGCAGGCCGGAGGGAGCTTGGAGCCGCGCCTCCAGCTACCGGCAAGACTATCCCACCATGCGGGTGCTGCTTTTTGGCTTGGGCCTTTGCCTGGGTGGCCTCTACCTGCTGGGCTGGGAGCGGACGAGCGGGATCGACTGGATCCCAGTGGCGTTGGCCTTCGGCTTGGGGGTGATCTTCCCCTGGCTCAAACGCTCCCTCAACCAGTGGGTTCATCCTCTGTTCCTACGCCTCGGCCTGGGGCTGGGGCTGGTCTTGTTGGGCCTGGCAGTGGCGTTGATCTGGCGGCAGGGTTGGAGCACTGCCTATGGGATTCTCACCCTGCTGGCTCTTCTCCTGCTGGGGCTGGGATCCTGAGACCTCTCAATCGGCGGTGGTGCCGCTGAAAACGGGCAGGGCTGGCCCTGTCATCCACACGTGTTGGGTGTCAAGATCCCAGCGAACCTCCAGGCTGCCTCCCGGCAGCTCTACCGTGGCTTGGGGCTTGGCCCGCTCTTCCAAGACGGCAGCTACTAGGGCGGCACAAGCCCCTGTTCCACAGGCCAGCGTCGCCCCTGCCCCTCGCTCCCAAACCCGCAGCCGCAGGCGGTTAGGGCTGAGCACCTGCACGAATTCGGTGTTGGTGCGCTCCGGAAAGGCGGGGTGATGCTCAAACAGGGGGCCTACCCTTTCCAGATCCAGCTCTTCCAGGGATCCCTCCTCCTCGAGAAAGACCACGCAATGGGGGTTGCCCATGCTCACCGCCGTCACCGGCCACTCCCGCCCGGCCACTGGGAGCGGTTGCCGAATCACCTTCTCCTCTGGCCCGGCCAGCGTGGTGGGAATCTGCTGGGCCAACAGGCGAGGGATCCCCATGTCCACTGTCACCAGGCCATCGGGCTGCACCCGCGGCACAATCCGCCCCGCCAAGGTGTGGATCTGGTAGGCACCATCCTGAGCGGGGATCCCCAGATCCTGTAAAAAGCGGGCCAAACAGCGGATCCCGTTGCCGCACATTTCCGCCTCCGAGCCGTCGCTGTTGAACAGGCGCATGCTGAAATCGGCCCCCGCCTGCCCCGGCAGCAGGAAGATAACCCCATCTGCCCCCACGCCAAAGCGGCGGTTGCACAGGGCAACGGCCTCTTCTGGAGTCAGACAGGGCTGGGACTGGTGGCGGTTGTCCACCAAGATGAAGTCGTTCCCCAGGCCTTGGTATTTGTGGAAGGGGAGACGAGAGGGTAACCGAGCAGGCATGCACTGGAACCGCAAAACGACCGGCTTCAATCCTCGTGCATCTCGTAGGGATCCTGCAAGTTTTTGGCAGGGGGGCCAAAGGCCGTGTAGATGGCAAAGGCGGTGATGCAGATGGTTGTCGCCGCAATGGCCACAACCAGCGAAAGGGTGGATTCCATAGCTAACTCTTCAATTCTGAGAGAATCTTCCTACATATTACACAAGTTTACAATTCATTGCCGGCGGCAAAGGGAAGTGACCAGATTCTGTTAGCGTGATTTTAAAAGGAGGCTGTCTGGCTGGGATCTGCCGCCGTGCTGACCTCCGACTGGGTAAACCTGTCCTCTCTTTGACCTAGCGCGAGAACCTATGGCTATTCGTACCAAACTGGGCGATCTGCTGCGTCCCCTCAACTCGGAATACGGCAAGGTGGCCCCTGGCTGGGGCACCACACCTCTGATGGCGGTCTTTATGGTGCTGTTTGGCATCTTTTTGCTGATCATCCTGCAGATCTACAACAAGTCGCTGCTCCTGGAAGACATCAACGTCTCCTGGGAGAGCCTCAGCTTCTAGTTCTTCTGGCTGCCGCGGGCTGTCTAGGTGGTGTACTCGGCGTTGATGCGTACGTAGTCGTAGCTGAGATCGCAGCCCCAGGCAACGCCCTGGCCAGATCCCTGGTGGAGATCCACGGTGAAGATTACTGGGTCTCCTTGCTTTAGGTACTCGGAGGCTGCCTGGCGATCAAAAGCCAAAGGCATTCCCCCCTGCAACAGCAGAAAATCCCCCAGGCGAACCTCCAAGCGACGGCTGTCAAAGGGGATCCCAGACCGCCCAGCAGCGGCGGCCACTCGTCCCCAGTTGGGATCATTGCCAAAAACTGCTGCCTTCACCAGGGGAGAGCTGGCGATCACGCGGGCCATCTGCCGGGCCGACCTATCGTTGGGAGCTCCCTGCACCCGGATCTCCAGCAGCTTGGTGGCCCCTTCCCCATCGCGGGCAATGGCCTTGGCCAGGTCAATGCAGACCTGAACGACCATCTCCGCCAGAGTCTGGGCCGCTTCCGTGCTGGCCTGCAGGGGGGGGATCCCGCTTTGGCCATTGGCCAGGGCCAGTACCATGTCATTGGTGCTAGTATCCCCGTCCACGGTGATTTGGTTAAAGCTGAGGTCGGCAGCCTGCTGGAGGAGCTGCTGCCACAGGTGGGGATCTACAGCCGCGTCGCAGGTCAAGAAAGCCAGCATCGTCGCCAAGTTGGGGTGGATCATGCCGGATCCCTTGGCAATGCCTCCCACCCGGATGGTGTAGCCGTCGATCTCGGCCTCTAGGGCTGTACTCTTGGTTACCA
The DNA here is from genome assembly GCF_047462315.1 of Synechococcus sp. H60.2. Classification (NCBI taxonomy): domain Bacteria; kingdom Bacillati; phylum Cyanobacteriota; class Cyanophyceae; order Synechococcales; family Synechococcaceae; genus Synechococcus; species Synechococcus sp. H60.2. The sequence continues at coordinate 28,643 of NZ_JANSIZ010000010.1, forward strand.
GGTCAGTGGTGAGGATGGCGCGGGCGGCGCTCTCTCCTCCTGTGGGCGAGAGGCTGTCGATCAGGCGGGGCAGGGCTGCCTCGATTTTGGCCATTTCCAATTGCCGCCCGATCACCCCTGTCGAGGCAGTGAGCACCTGTTGGGCCGGGATCCCCAGCCGTTCTCCTACCCAGAGAGCCAGTTGGGTGTTGTTGCGCTCCCCTTCTTCTCCTGTACAGGCGTTGGCTTGGCCGGCGTTGCAAAGGATGGCCCGCACCGGTTGCCCTTGGGCGAGGATCCTTTGGTTATAGGTAACACAAGCGGCCTTGACCTGGTTGGTAGTGAAAACGCCAGCCCCCACTGCATTGCAGTCAGAGACGATCAAAGCCAGATCGGCAGCTCCAGAGGGCTTGAGGCCGGCAGCCACGCCAGCAGCGCGGAACCCTCGTGGGGCGGTAACGGCGCCTGCAACCCGTTTAAATTGGGATCCCATAGATTCCGGGGCCAGGGGGTGATTGGCATTATCATACCGGCTTGCCGCTCAGATCGGGGTTCAGGGTCAGGGCTGGCAACTGGCAAGTTTTGCCCAAGAAACTCTCTGGAAACCACATCTGAGGGAGGGCGGGGGTTGACCCTCCCACCGCCTAAAGGTGGGGAATTCTTACGCCGTTCAACAACGAACTCGTAAAGACGCTGTCAAGACACCTCTAGACAGTTCCTTGAGGCAAAGCTCCAAGGTTCTGCTTGCTTTTCTGTTCGCGTCAGCGGGACGGAGTCCTTGCAGGTTGGCTGAGATGTTAGTCTCTCCCGGACACTTGCCACTGGCTGAGTTTTTCACCGTTTTAGGGGCTCGCCTGGGAACAGTACCACCTTGGTAGCAACCATACCATTGATGAGCAACTAAAGTTGCTGACGGGATTTTCCGTCCCGCCCTCAAGTCCAGGGCTACCCAGCTATCCCTCTGTGTTTTTTAATGGTACTGAGCGTCCTTCTCTTTCTGGATGGAGAAGGGATCCCTTTGTCTTCTGGTCTGGGAACCACGAGCCATGTCTGCCCCTGTCATTACCCTTAACCATGTCAGCAAGGTCTATTCCAATGGCACGGTGGCTTTGCAAGACATGAACATGGCCATCCAGGAAGGGCAGTTCGTCAGCTTGGTGGGGCCCTCTGGCTGCGGGAAAAGCACGGTGCTGCGGCTGATTGCTGGGTTGGGCCACCTAACCACGGGATCTATCGAATGGGGGCAAAACACCTCCCAGGGGCAACCCAAATTGGCCTTTGTGTTTCAGGAGCCGGCCCTCATGCCCTGGGCAACGGTGATGGACAACGTGCGCCTACCTCTGAAGTTGGCTGGTGAGCCCCAGCCCAAAGCCGAACGAGAGGTTCTGGAAGCCCTCCACCTGGTGGGCCTGCGGGGGTTTGAGCGCAGTTTTCCCCGCGAGCTGTCCGGCGGTATGCGCATGCGGGTTTCCATTGCCCGCGCCTTGGTAACCAAACCCCAGGTGCTGCTCATGGACGAGCCCTTCGGCGCCTTGGACGAGATTACCCGCAGCAAGCTGAACAGCGAACTGCTGGAGTTGTGGCAGGAGAAGCGCTGGACGGTGATTTTTGTTACCCACAACATTTACGAGGCTGTCTATCTGTCCAACCGCGTGGTGGTGATGGCAGCCCGCCCTGGGCGGGTGGTGGCGGATATCCCCATTGAGGCACCCTACCCCCGCTCGGAAGAGTTTCGCACCTCGCCCCTTTACAACGACTATTGCCGGGAGGTCGCGACCCGTTTGCGGGAGGCCATGCGCGACACGGATCAGGATCCCTACCTGTGCCCCCTCTCTGCCGGACGGCTGCGCTGACGGGATCCCCCTTTGGCGGCATTCCTGGTCTTAGAGCCCTTGATTCCCCCTCCACCATGCTAAGTCCTTTCAGTTTCCTTCTCGATTGGCTGTCTCACCGGCTGGGATCCCTGCTTGGCACACCGGAGCGCTCCTCTGGGCCCTGGCTGGATAGCGATCTGCCGCGACTGAACAGCGCGGTGGAAGAAAAACTCAGGCCCCAACCCACTGATGCGGCTAAGGTGTCTGGCTCTGCGCCGCCGACCTCCGGGCAAGGATTGGATCTGCGCAAGTGGTTCAACCTGGATGTGATTGCCCCTGGGATCGTCGGGATCCTTTTTCTGGTGGGCTGGGAAGTGGCTGTGCGGCTAACGGGGGTGCCCCCCTATCTATTGCCGGGGCCGATTTTGGTGGTGCAAACCCTGGTGCGAGACTGGGGATCCCTTTTTCCTTCCCTTTTGATCACCCTGCAAATTACGGTGGTGGCGTTCCTTTTGGCCACGGTCTCAGGGCTTTTGTTGGCGATTTTGTTTGCCCAGAGCAAATGGATTGAGCGCAGCCTCTTTCCCTATGCGGTGATTTTGCAAACAACGCCCATTGTTTCCATCGCGCCGCTGATCATCATCTGGCTGCGCAACAATACGTTTGCTGCAATGGTGGTTTGCGCTTGGATTGTCGCCTTTTTCCCAATTATCTCCAACACCACCCTGGGATTAAACAGTGTCGATCACAACCTGCTCAACCTGTTTCAACTGTACAAGGCCAATCGCTGGCAAACCTTGATCTACTTGCGTCTGCCCAGTGCTCTGCCCTATTTTCTGGGGGGCCTGCGCATTAGCGGTGGCCTTTCTTTGATCGGGGCCGTGGTGGCGGAGTTTGTCGCCGGCACCGGTGGGCAACGGGCCGGGATCGCCTACCAAATCTTGATCTCTAGCTTTAATTTGCAGGTGCCTCGCATGTTTGCCGCCTTGGTGCTGGTTACCGGCCTAGGGATCCTGATCTTTGTGGCTTTGAGCGCTTTGTCAGACAAGATATTGGGCAGATGGCACGAGAGCGCTGTGCGCCGCGAGAACTGATTTTTGCCATAGAGCCGGCAGAAGCGGTTTCGCAAAAGGCAAAAACTGGGAATTCCCGGCAACAAAAAGGCTCAGGTTGCAGACCTGAGCCCATCTTGACCTGTTATTGGCAGATGCCAGGAACCAGACTCGAACTGGTGACACGAGGATTTTCAGTCCTCTGCTCTACCAACTGAGCTATCCCGGCTCTGGAACCATTATTTTAGGATGCCGAGAGGGCTTTTGGCAACGGGTGGCGACCCTCACTTTAGCCAATTAGCTTTTCCAGGGCATCCATCTGGGGGATACAGAGGATGTCCCGCTGCCGATCCCGGCGGATCAGGTCCTCCTGCTCCAGCTTGGCAAGGACGCGGGTAACCGTTTCCCGGGCAAGGCCACTCAAGCTGCTCAGCTCCCGATGGGGCAAATTGGGGATTTCTACCCCCTTGCGACCGACCCACCCCCGCGACTCCGCCAAGAAGAGCAGGATATCGGCGACGCGAGCGACGCTGCTGGCCTCCCGCAATTGCAGGCGACGGTTGATCTGCCGTAAACGTCGCGACATGAGCTGGGCAAGGCGGATGGCAACCTGCGCATCGGCAGCCAAAAGAGCCAGAAAGTTCTGGGCCGACAGACAGCAGACCTTGGTGGCTGTCAGGGCAATCACATCGCTGGAGCGGGGCGCCTCGTCCAAGGCGGCCATTTCCCCGAAGATCTCCCCTGGGCCAAGAATGGTGAGGGTAACCTCCCGGCCCTCCAGATCGTGAGTGCGAATCTTGACCCAACCCTCTAGGATGAAATAGACGGCGTTGCCCCAGTCGTTCTGTAACAGGATGGCCTGGTTAACAGGGTGGGAGCGCAGCGACATCTGGCGAGCCAGCGGCTCTAGCACTTCAGGGGAAAAGCCTTCAAACAGAAACATCAGGCGTAAATCTTCAGCCCTTACCTCGCTCACCCTTGGCTCCTCCTGCACCGCCTCGATTCTTGCTCAACTCTCTTCCCAGAGAAAAACTCTTCACCTGACCGCCGCCTGGGATCCGGATCCCTGTTTAACAGGGGCTGCGGCCAGCCTCTAACCTGGAAACGGCAGAATGCACTTTGCTGGTAACCATTCTCCCGAGGTTGGTCAGTTTGAGTCGAGACCTAGCTCCGCTGCAGTTGCGCTTGCCAATCTTGGCTGGTATCCAAAACCTGTAGAAAACGCCGCTCCCCCTCGGAAAAGTCCTGCCACTGCGCCTGCTGCTGGGCAAGGAGATCGGCGGTGGCATCGGCAATGTCGGCGACGTTCAGCGGCTCACCCGGGCCCGATGAAGGGAGTGTTCGCCGTTGTAGGCGCTCTCGGAGGACAGGTTCAGGAGCATGGCAGTAGAGGATGCGCAACGGGATCCCGCACTGTTGGGCCTGTTCAATCGCCATGCCCCGCAGCGCTTGCCGGTCAAACTTGGCGTCCAGAATCACGCTGTAACCTTCCCGGGCCAACTCCACTCCCAACTGCACCAGGCGGCGGTAAGTCTTGTCGGTCATCTCGGGCGTATACACCTCTGGCCCCCCGCGCTGCCGCAGAGGGATCCCGGCCAAGTGCTTGCGCACGGCGTCGGAGCGAATGTGGATCGCTCCCCGCTGCCGGGCCAGGTAGCGGGCCACCGTACTTTTGCCTGCTCCCGACAGGCCAGCCATCAAAAACAACTGCCCCTGTTTGGGAAGGGTGTATTCCCAGGCCAGGCGGTAGTAGCGGGCGGCAGTGTGGAAGGCATTGGCTTTGGAAGCTTCCGAGGCGGCAGGATCGTCCAGCAAAAAAGAGGTGACCTTGGCCCGCACATAGGCCTGGCGATTGAGGTAAATGGGCAAGATCTTCAGTCCCTCCCAGTCACCCGTTTCTTCCAAATAGGTGTTCAAATAGGCATTGCCCAGATCGGGGCGGTGGCGAGCGTCCAAATCCATCACCGCATAGGAGACGTCGTACATCGTATCCACAAAGCGGAAGGCCTCGTTGAACTCAATGCAATCAAACAGCAAGATCTGGCCTTCCCACCAACAGAGGTTGCCAAGATGTAGATCCCCGTGGCCTTCGCGGATGCGGTCTTGGGCCATCCTCTGGTAAAACAGCTCCTGCCGCTCGGCAAAAAAGCGATCCGTGTAGGCTTGCGTCTCCCGATATTGATCAACCGTCTGAGGGCCGCCGATGTAGCGCTGGGTTTGGGCGTAATTCTCGTCGAAGGCCTCCCGCACCCGCTCTGGCCGGCCAAAGCTGCGAATGTAGTCGTTGGTCTCCGCCTGGGCGTGAAAGGCCGCCACCGCCCGCCCTAGCTCCTCCATCAAGGCTGGGGTCAGCTCCCCCCGCTCGAGGAGGTTGCTGAAGAGTTGCTCTTGGGGAAACTGCCGCATTTTGAGGGTGTACTCCACGGGCTCGCCACTGCCGTCAAGCTGAAACCGGCCCTTGGCTTGCACAATGGGCAACACCTGTAGATAAAGCCCCGGCGCGCCGCGCTGGTTCAGGCGCAGCTCTTCTTGACAAAAGTGGCGTCGCCGCTCCAGGGTGGTGAAATTCAAAAAGCCAAAATCCAGAGGCTTCTTCACCTTATAGGCGTAGTCCCCTGTCAAGAAAACGTAGGAAATGTGGGTTTGGACGAGCTGAATCGGCTCCCGCACCGGATGGGGGTAAAACCCCGGCTCCAACATCGCTTGGATTAGCGGCGGCAGGTGGGCATCGGCCATAAAGATGGAGACGGAAAAGTCAGGGATCCCCATTTTCCTCCAAATTGCCCTCAGCTTAGTCTCCCAAGGGCAGGGCGGCCGCTTGCGGTGAAAGACGGATAACGCTAATCCCCTGTTTGACCAAAGTATCTTGAGCGGCAGCAGAAAGGGCGTAGGGCCAGACCAGATACTTCGTGTTGATGTAGTCTCGCCCCCGTTTGGCCAGGCTCACCTGTTCAGAGAGCATGCGCACCTCCGGTCCGCGGGTGATGATGGCTTCGGCGCGGCGGATGCGTTGCATCAGTTGGCTGAACAGCTCTTGGGGCTGCTGTACGAAGACCACAATGGCCAAGTCACAGGGGTTGTAGTAGTTGCCGCTGCCGCAGAGGAGCAGGGCCTCGCTGGCGAGAACAAGGGTCTCCTGGTCTCCCAGAACCACCACCGGGTAGAGAAAGGTGCGCACGTCCTCCGGTTGCCAGTGATTGAAGGAGTAGCTGTCCACCTCTCCCCGCACCCAAGAGGAGATGGCCGGAAAAACCGCTTCGCTCAGCAGCCGATAGGCCGTCTGCGGTCGCCCTAGCCAGCAGAGGGCATTCTCGTAGAAACTCTCGTTCTCCAACAGGTGAGGGGTGAGAGGAGTGGCCATAGACTCGGATCCGGGCAGGGCCTCCTCCAGCATGCCTAGTCGGAGATGGTTAAGGCAATTTTGCCCAAAACGGATCCCTGTTCCAGCAGCCGGTGAGCGGCAGCCGCTTCGGCCAGGGGAAAGGTGTGGCTGAGCCGGATGTGCAGTTGGCCTTGGTCAATGAGGCGGGCGCACTGCCGGAGGATCTCCGCCTGGTTTTGCCGGGCAACGATAAGGTTCTTCAGCATCGGGGTGAGCATCAGCTCAAAGCTCACTCGCAAGTTGCGGTCGCGGGCCACCCGCCAATCGGTCTCTGGGGCTGGCGCCAGCAGGGTCACGAGATCGCCGTACACGCGCACGGCAGGGAAGGTCTGCTCCAGCACTGGGCCGCCAAGGGTATCGAGAGCAAGATCCACTCCCTCCTCCTCCGTCCAATCCAGAACGGCTCGCACAAAGTTGGTCTGGCGATAGAAGATGGGCAAGCTGGCTCCCAGGGAACGGACAAACTCGGCCTTTTCCGGCGTGCTCACAGTGGTAGCCACTTGGCATCCCCGCAGACGGGCCAGTTGGATGGCCACATGGCCGACACCCCCTGCCCCGGCGTGGATAAGCACCTTTTGGCCAGCCTGCAACCGTCCCCGGTCGTAGAGGGCTTCCCAAGCGGTGATCAGCACCAGGGGGGCAGCGGCAGCCTCGGCAAAGCTGAGGGACTTGGGCTTGGGAGCGACAAAGCGCTCATCGACCACGATCAGCTCGGCGTAGTTCCCCGCCTGCCTGCCCAGGCCGCCGTGGCAGAAGTAAACTTCGTCTCCAACTTGAAACTGCCTGACCCCAGATCCTACGGCTTCTACAACGCCGGCACCATCACATCCCAAAATGGCCGGCATCTCTTCGGGGTAGAAGGTGCCTCGCCGCCGCAGCTTGGTGTCGATGGGGTTGACGCCGGCGGCCCTAAGGCGGACACGTAGCTCCCGCTCGCCGCGGATCTCAGGGTCGGGCACCTCCTGAAGCTGCAAAACCTCCGGCCCCCCGGGCACGCTCATGAGGATGGCTTTCATCTTCTCAGGTGTTCAGGCTTGGTTTGGCTCGACCTGCTGCCCCGCACTTGCCACTGCGCTACCGAGGATACACCGGCAAGGGGGTCTCTGAACAATGGTTAGCTTAATCGGCGGGAAGCCCCGCATCGTATTGGTGAATTGTGTTGACTCAAGAGCCAATCCGTGTCGGGATGAAAGCCGTTCGTCTTACAATTGAGCAAAACAAGTTAAATCTCTGGAGAGTTTCCCGCCGTGGGTTGCATGATAGCAGCACGCTGAGACCTCTGTATACACAAGTCTGGGAAGCGTGAAGCCCATACGCTATCGGTTGGCGCAGCGTGGCGTAAGCCATGTTGTGTTGACTCAACGAAGATGAGTGTCGGGAGTTGTTCACTAGCATAAGCCAAGAGAACCGCGCCTGGGAAGGCAGGGATCCCTTACATTGCCCAGAAGGATAGCTTGCTAGCCCCGCGCCCGTAAGCAACTTTAGGTGCTCGTCAATAGTATAGTTGAGTATACTTGCCGAGAAGGCGTACCGTTCCCAGGCGAGCACCTAATCACGGTGAGAAACCCAACCGGTGGCAAGTGGCTGGGAGATGACAACGTCTCAGCCAACCTGCAAGGACTCCATCCCGTTGACGCGAACAGAAAAGTAATCAGAACTTGCGGCTTTGCTTCAAGATCCTGTCTAGAGGCGTCTTGACGAGTTCGTTGTTGAACGGCGTAAGAATCTCCCGCCTTTGGGCGGCGGGAGTGTCAATAAGCTTCGGAGTTGTGGAGGCAAGCGCTAGCCCATGCCCGTAGGTGGTTCTGGCTCTCTCGGCGGCAAGGCGCGGTCAAAAGTAAACAGAGCTGGCCTTGGATCGGCCTCCTGGCTCTGCTGGGGTAACCCAGCCTATTGGGATGCTGCTGGGTTAATGCTCTTGGGGAGCCTGCTCATCGTCTACCGCTGGCGGGGCACCCTGCCGCTGTTGATTAACCCCGCCTACGTAAACGTGGCTCTGCTGGCCGGCCTGTGCCTACTGGGCCTGGGGATTAGCCGGTGGCGGGGGGCCAAAGTCGCGCCCTCGGAAAGCCATATCTCCCTGTTGGGGCCGCGCCTGGGGGCGGCGCTCTTGATCCTGACGGCGCTGCTGGGGTTTTGGGTCGAGCCCCGTCCCCTCTCCAGCCAGACGGCCCTCAACCGGGGGGTATCTCCCTATCTGGGTGCCTCTCGCAGCCAGCCGCAGGCTTTTCGTCCCAAGATTGACCCACGCCAGCGCACCCTGCTGGACTGGGTGCGCACCCTGGATGTCTACCCAGATCCCTATACCTATGAAGGCCAGCCGGTGCGGGTGCAGGGGTTCGTCGTTCCTGACGAGCAACCTGACCACTTTGTCATCGCTCGCTTTTTGGTGAGTTGCTGCGCTGCCGATGCCTACCCGGTCGGCTTGCCAGTGCGCTGGTTCCGCTCGGAGGAGCTGGCTCCGGACAGTTGGCTGCGTCTGGAAGGACGAATGGCCGTGGAGCAACGGGATGGCCAGCCTCAGTTGGTAATCCTGGCCGAGCAGGTGGAACCAATGCCGGTGCCGGCCAATCCCTACGCCGACGAGTAGGTTAGATGTCGGTTTCGCTGAGTTTAGCGCTCATGTAATCGAAGGGCTCGGCCACAAAGCTGTAATCCTCGTCGGAGCCGAGCAGCTCCAGGGTGCGCTGCTTCATGTTCTGGATCCCGATCACCGTCGGAGCAATCGGCACCCCCAGGGAGTTGTAGGTTTCCCGCAGGCCAGCCAGGACGCGCTCGTCCAAGATGCTGGTATCAGCAGCCACCAGGGCGTAGGAAGCGTAGCGCAGGAAGTAGTCCATATCCCGCAAACAGGTGGCGTAGCGGCGGGTGGTGTAGGCGTTGCCACCCGGACGGATCAGATCTGGCACCTGGGCAAACATAGCCGCGGCAGCCGTCTTGACAATGTCCACCGAGTTGAGGTTAATCACCTTCACGGCCTTGATGCGCCGCAGACCCGAATCGTAAAAGGCCTTGAGCGCGTCCATGGCATTCCGATCCAGGTAGCGGCCTGTCAGGTCGTAGGTTTTGATCAGTGTGGTTACGGCATCCCGCATATCCCCAACTCCGTTCCTGTAACTCTATGTAAAAGTAGCTTGAGATGAGAATTTTGCCGGCAACGTCCAAAGGCCAGCCTTGGAAAATCGAGCCAAAGCCCAACACCGGCAGCGCTCCAAGCTCCCCACTTGCCCCCAGAAGTTTAGCATGCGGGGGGTTCTTTCCTGCCTTCTCCTGAGACAATGGCAGATGTTGTTACGAAAATGTAACCTTTCTGCAACGCTCTAGGGATCCGGCCGCAGCACCCGCAGTGGCCTGAGCAGCCTGCCTTGGCAGTGTCCCAACCCTAAGAACGCTCCTTGTTGGCTCTTCACCCGCAGAGTCTCGGCAGTGGCCTGAGCAGGATCCAGGGGAATGGCCTGACCTTGTTGCCAGCGCTGCGCCTCAGCCGGAGACAAGGATACTGAGTCCCAACCGCGAAATCCCCACTCAATCGGCAGCAGGGCGGCGGCGGGATCGGCGGATCCCTGCCACTGCTCCAGGGGCAGGCTCTCTTGGATGCGAAAGGGGCCACTTTGCAACCGTCGCAGGCGGCTCATCAAGCCTCCGCAGCCCAATTTCTCTCCCAGGTCGCGGGCGAGGGCGCGGATGTAGGTGCCAGGGCCACAAGCAATCTCCAGATCCACTTCCGGGAACTCGCCAGGGCGCCAGCCCAGGATCTGCAGGTGCCGAATCACCACCCGCCGCGGCTCCAGCCCCAGTTCTGCTGCCTTTGCCCCGGCCCGGGCCAGCTCATAGAGCTTTTTCCCCTGCCGCTTGATGGCGCTGTAAAGGGGCGGCACCTGCTCAATCTCGCCGACAAACTCCCGCAAACAGGCCGCCACCTGCTCGCAGCTCAGCTCCGGACAAGGGAATCCCACCTGGATCTGCCCCTCGGCATCGTCGGTGTCGCTGCGCTGCCCGAAGCGGAAGGTTGCCCGATAGACCTTATCCCCCGGCAGAAAGGCCAAAAAGCGCGTCGCCCGCCCCACGGCAATGGGCAGAACTCCCGTTGCCGCCGGATCCAAGGTGCCACCATGCCCCACCTGGCGCGTGCGCAAGACCCGCCGCACCACCGCCACACAGTCGTGGGAGGTGAGCCCTGCTGGTTTATCCAGGTTGAGAAAGCCCTCCAGGGATCCCATGCTGCGCATCACCCATCAGTAATTAAAATTAAGATTTGTAACCGAACTGCCGCAGCGCTTAACATAGGGTTAATTTCTGTCTGCGAGCTTGAAGCACCTATGGCGCAATCTGGCCTATTCCCTCAGCCTATCTGGCAACGCCTGTTGATGATCGCCCCTTTTTTCCTGTGGGGCTCGGCGATGGTGGCAATGCGAGATGCCCTCTCCGAGACCACTCCTCTCTTCATTGCCATTCTGCGGCTGTTGCCAGCCGGGATCCTGGTTTTGGCCTTTCGGCTTTGGCAAGGGCGGGCCTCTGAGGCATCTCAGCCCTGGCATCCCCAGGGGCGGCGAGGGTGGCTGTGGGTCCTGGCCTTCGCCCTGGTGGACGGCACCTGTTTTCAGGGATTTTTGGCGCAAGGGTTGAGAGAGACCGGCGCCGGGCTGGGATCCGTACTGATCGACTCGCAGCCGCTGGCGGTGGCTTTGATGGCCAACTGGTTTTACCGCGAGCGGATGGGATCCCTGGGCTGGCTGAGTCTGGGGCTGGGTGTGGTCGGCATTGGCCTTATCGGCCTCGGCGGGGAAGGATCCCTGCAGGTGGGCGCTGGCGTCGTCTGGATGTTGCTGGCTTCCCTGTCGATGGCCATCGGCACCGTGATGATGCCCAAGGTGGCGGAGGTGGCGGATCCGGTGTTGGCGACGGGCTGGCACATGGTGTTGGGCAGCCTGCCCTTGATCCTGCTCTCGGCGCTAACAGAAAGCGAGCAATGGCAGCACCTGAGCGGCGCCCACTGGCTGGGCCTGCTCTATGCCTCCGTGTTGGGGAGCGCCGTGGCCTACGCCCTCTTCTTCTATTTCGCCTCCCAGGAAAACCTCACCGAATTCAGCTCCCTCACGTTTCTCACCCCCATCTTTGCCCTTCTCTTCGGCAGCACCTTCCTGGGCGAGACCCTGACCCGGCTGCAGTGGGTGGGAGTGGGCATTACCCTGGTCTGCGTGTATGTCATCAACCACCGGCAGGAGTGGCAGGAGCGCCTGCGCTTGGCCTGGCCAGGGATCCTCTCGGAGCTGGGCCTGGAGTTCAGCACCGTCGAGATCCGCGATGGCCGGCCCGACTAAGGGAGCCTTCTCCTAGGGGGGCAGGAACCCCATCGCCTCCCGCACCCTTTGCAGCGTTGGCTCGGCAACAGCGCGAGCCTTGGCGGCATTTTCCCGGATCAGCGCCAGCAGATAGTCTGGGTTGCTCCAGAGCTCTCGGTAGCGCTGCTGAATGGGCTCTAGGGTGGCGATAATGCTGTCGGCGAGGAGGGGTTTGAACTGTCCCCACCCCATCTCAGCGCACTCAGCCGCCACCTCCTCCTTGCTTTTGCCGGAGGTGAGCATGTAGATCGTCAGCAAATTGTGGGCCTCCGGGCGTGCCGGGTCGTCGAAGGTGATGCCCCGAATCGAGTCGGTCTTGCATTTTTGGATCTTCTTGCGGATCGTGTCGGGGTCGTCTAGCAGGTGAATGCGGCTGAAATCCGAGGGATCCGACTTAGACATTTTGCGGGTGCCATCGGTCAAGCTCATGATCCGCGCCCCCTGCGGGCGAATCAGCGCCTCTGGGATCACAAACACCTCGCCAAAGCGGTCGTTAAAGCGGCGGGCAATATCCCGACACAGCTCAATATGCTGCCGCTGATCCTCCCCTACCGGCACATACTTGGGCTGGTAGAGGAGAATATCCGCCGCCTGCAAAATCGGGTAGCTGAACAGGCCAACGCTGGTCTCCTCCCCCTGTTTCTCTTTTTTTTCTTTGTATTGGATCATGCGTTCCGCCCAGTTCATGGGGGTAATGGTGGTGAACAGCCAGGCCAGCTCTGTGTGGGCGGGCACGTGGGACTGCACAAACAGCACACAGTGCTCCAGGCTAAGGCCACAGGCCAGGTAGAGGGCAAACAGAGAACGGGTGCGCTCCCTCAGCAGCTTGGGATCCTGGGGCACAGTAATGGCATGTTGATCCACAATGCAAAAGAAGTTCTCGTAGTGCTCCTGCTCGGCCACCCAGTTTTTAATGGCCCCCAGGTAATTGCCCAGGTGCAACTCGCCGGAGGGCTGGATTCCAGAAAGCGTGCGGGGCTTGGACATAGGAAAAGCAATCTCAAACGCCAATAAGAGGGGGGACGAGAACCCAGAAAGTCTTTGTTCAGGATATCAAGAGAGCTGCAACCCGTTGGTTTATGAGGGAAGAAAGACACCAACCCGAAACCATGGCAGACCCGGAGCCAGAACTGCTGCGTGCTGCCAACCACTACGTGCTGCTGATCCCAGGCCTGCCGGAGCAATTTCTCACCCCTGAGGAATTGCAGGAGTTCCTTGTGCAACTGCTGCAGGAGTATCCCCACCTGGTGGATGCAGATCTGGCCCGCTACCCCACCCCTCAAGCCCAGGCGCAGCGGCTTATCGACACAGCCTGTGAGGTGGAGGTCTCTCCCGGCGAAACCGTGCAGTGGCACCCTGTACGCCTGCGCAAGCGCCCCTCAGCTTCTTCTCGCCCAGGCCAGCATCCGGCTTAAGGCCACGCTCGGGATCCCACAGGCATGCTACAACGCAAAGAAGAGATACCCAGTCCTGCGCTCTAAGGGGGTCAATCATGCCGCGCAGCATGAAGAACGACAACTTCATCGACAAAACCTTCACCGTCATGGCTGACCTGATCCTGAAGCTGATGCCGGGGGTGAGTCCTGAACAGAAGAAGGCCTTTGCCTACTACCGGGACGGCATGGCGGCCCAGAGCGAGGGAGAATATGCCGAGGCCCTAGAAAACTACCGAGAAGCCCTGGCCCTGGAGCAAGACGACGAAGACCGCAGCTACATCCTCTACAACATGGGCCTGATCTACCAGAGCAATGGCGAACTGGACAAAGCCCTGGAGTACTACCACCAGGCCCTGGAGCTGAATCCCCGCCTCTGTTCTGCCCTAAATAACATTGCCGTCTTGCTGCACCACAAGGGCGAGCAGAGCCTGCAGGCCGGGGACGAGGAGACAGCAGAGGCCCTGTTCGATGAGGCAGCTCAATACTGGATCCGGGCCATTCGCATTGCGCCCAACAACTATATCGAGGCGCAAAACTGGCTCAAGACCACGGGACGCGCCAACCTGGAGCTGTATTGAGCTTTCTCCCAAGTGCCTGAGTTTAGCTAGACTGGTTAGACAATTAAAAGCTAGCTGAGTAACCCGGTAACCTGCCGGCAGGAGGGGAAGATGCTGAAACGCGAGGAAGTACGACACGTCGCCCACCTCGCGCGGCTGGAGCTAACCGAGGAGGAAGAAATCCAGTTCACCCAACAACTGGCAGACATCCTGGCCTATGTGGAACAACTGAAAGAGCTGGATACAGAAGGGGTAGAGCCCACCTTTCACGTGTTGGACATGGAGTTGCCCACTCGCCCCGATGAAGTGGAGCCCTACCCCGACATTGAAGGGATCCTGGCCAACGCCCCCGACCGCGCTGACATGTTCTTCAAGGTGCCTCGCATCCTCGAGGAGGAAGACTAGCCACCTTGCAGTGCGGCTACGAGCCACAACAGCTTTTGCTCTTCGGCGGGGGAGGGGGCACATCCAGGGCCGGGTTGCACTCAAAGAAGCCCAACGGCTTGAGCAGAAAGCCAATGTAGCTAACCGGCATCACCGGCCAGTCTTCGGTGCGGGGGAAGTGGTTGCAGCCAAAGCTGTACCAGAGCACCAGGCGGGTATTTTCTAGGGAGCGGTTGGCTTGTGTCCATTTCACCAGCCCTTCCCCACCGGGGTGTTGGTTGGGGTAGTCCCCCGCCGGGAACTTCTCGCCAGGATGATAGGGCGTGGCCCAGAGGTGGTGGGCCAAATACCCTGCCCGTCGATACAGCCAGGAGTCGGGGTGGGCCAGGAACCGGACATTCTCTCCTGGGAGCAACTTGTAGGCCACCGGCTGCCCCAGGTGGTTGTGGCGGTTGGGGTTGACAATCTTCCAGTAGCGCCCCCGCAAGGGATCCACCGTTTGCTTGGCTTCCTGCTCAGTGCTCAACAAGGTGGAGCGGGCGCGGAAGGCGTTGCCGTAGGGGTTATCCGGCCCCAAGGGCAGCGGCTCGGCGTGGACTTCGTAGAGGGAGTTGCCCGGCCCATCCACCGCCATGTCCAGGCGCACGGTAAAAAAGTGCTGGTGGTTGAGGCCAGACAATTGGGGCGCTACCAAGACGCCAAACTCCGGTTCCTCCCCCGGCAGGGTGGCGCAGGTGTTGATGATGCCGGTGAGCTTGGCCTCGAACTCCAGCGTGCCGTCCTGGTAGAAGTACCAGAAAAAGCCGTAGTCGTAGTTGCCGATGGTGGTAAAGAAAGAGAGCACCAGCCGCCGCGAGCGCCGCACCTGAGCTCGCTCCGTGCGCCAGTCGGTGTGCTTCCAGAGCACGCCAAAGTCCTCCTCGTGCATGCAGATGGCATTTTTGAGGAGCATGGGCTCACCGCTGTTGCTGGGCAGCCAGGCATCGAAGTAGTAGATCTCCCCCAGGCAGTCGCAGCCCAGGCGCAGGGAATTGGCCTGCATGCCGATGCCGTATTCCCCCACGTCAAAGGCGTTCTTGCGACAGTGGGGATCCCGTGGATCCCCGTAGGGCACCACCATCTCGGCTACCGAAGCCCGATAGAGGATGGGGCGAAGGCGGCCCTGATCCTCATAGCTCACCTGATGCAGCACCAGCCCCTCGCGGGGGTTAAAGCTGATGCGCAGATCCCACTTCTGCCAGCGGATGTGGTGGCCTTCTACTTGGAAGCTCACCCCTTGGGGCTGAGTAATTTCCAAAGGCTTCAAATCTCGGCGAAACTCTTTGAAGAAGATCTCGTCAAAATTGCCATCTTCCGGGGGCAGAGGCCAGGGGCCGCGATCCTCCACCTTGATCACCTGCATTTGGTTGAGGTCAATCCAGGGGTAGAGGCCTTCGAGGGGACGGGCATAGCCATTGTCGTAAGGGGAAGTGCGCAGGAAACACAGACCCCGCACCAGCCGCCGCCCCTCTTCTTCCGGGATCCCAAAGTAGCCCACCGTCCAGTAGTCCACCATCACCCGCTCCACATCGGCAATGCCCCGCCGCTGCAGGGCGGCCAGAAATTGGGGATCCTCCTTGAGCAAGCGGTCACAGGCGTAGACCTCATCGTCCAAAAGGGGCGGCTGCACGCCGGGGACGAGCTGCCAAGAGCACACCTGCTGCCGAGAGAGGGAGACCACCGCCTCGTAGGTGCTGCCCTCGGCGGGATCCAACAGCACCACAAACGCCTGCCGATCCCAGGGTTGGCCCGGTTGCCAAGCTTCCATCCAGGGCCGCTCCGGCTCCTGCAGTTGGATGGTGACAAAGCGGCAGCGGGAAGCAAGAGGGCGCTCCTGACGCAGGATTTTGACCACTTGCCGGATTTCTTCGCCATTCAAGGGATCCAGGGGGTGGCTTGGCCATTCGGGCCGGACAGCCGCGGTTGTCCCAGAAAGCGGTCGCTCCTGCTCTTGCAGAGCAGGCTGAGGACTGCGAGGAAGTTCACAAATCACAGAAATAACCTTGAATTCTACAGAAAATGAATTGGCTGGGTGACGATCCGTTGAAAAATGCCGCAGGGATCCCCTTGCCTGTCACCCCAGGCGCTCTAAGCTAGCCATCAGCCCGTACAGGACAACCTGGCCGTTGCCACAAGCAACTTTGGCGACCTTGGCCGGCAAGAGGATAGGCTCAAAGAATCCGTTCTTGGGGACAACCTCACCTTCGCCAGCTAGCCCAACCTGAGGTTATCCCCATCCGTTGGGTTGTCTCTGCCCGCTAACCAAAGGAAGAGGGCAGCGGCACCTTGAGCAGCCGCGTTACCGCAAACCGAAAAATATCGAACAATCGCCAGAAACTAACTATAGGCTTCCGAGGGAAAAGATCCCAGCTCAAAATCAGCAGCAATTTTTTTAGGCCAAACGTGGCATAGGGCAGCATAAAAAAGAATCAACGCTTCACGCAGGCTGAGGGCGCAGCCGCAAGGAAGGAGCTTGATGCAGCACTGCTCTCTTCTCAACGCGAACTCATTTCGGCTTGCCCTAACCCCACCTGCTAGGGGGATCCCCAGTGTTGGGATCCAAGGCGCAACTGCCCATTACTATAGCAGAGGCTCCCCCCTCGGCCACAAGCTGCGGGCAAGAGTCGGCTCTCCGGATCTGAAGTTTAGCGTGAAGTAAAGATCTTGTATTGGCTAACACATCTTTGAGCAGAGTACTGAAATCATGCTTAAAGCTAAGGATTTCTGGCAAGAGGATCGAGGATCGTCCACAATGAGGTAGCGCTGGTGGAACAACCAACCGTTTTGGTGGGGGAGATGGCTTCAGCTCAACACCGCCTGGTGCCGGTGTGGCCAGAAGACGGCGGCTTTTATCCAGAGCATCTCTTTTTGGCTCTGGAGGCCATCCAACTGGGCTACTGGCAACTGGATCTGCGCAGCGGGGAGCTGAGCAGTTCCCCTCAGTGCAAGGCCAAGTACGGACGGGATCCCGGCGAGGAGTTCACTCTGGAGATGTTTTTCGAGAGCGTTCACCCCGAAGATCGCCAGAGGGTGAAGGAAGCTTTCCAGTTGGCGGGGCCCAGGGCAATGGAGGGGGATTCCAACTTGGCAGTTGAGTACCGTGCCCATCTCGCAGACGGGCAGGTGCGCTGGCACCTCTCTCAGGGGATTGTGCTCCTGGGGCCGGAAGGAGATCCGAGCCATGTGGTCGGGGTAACCCTGGACATCACCGAGCGCAAGCAGGCCGAGCTAAAGCTGCAGCAACAGGTGCAGCGGGAAAAACTGTTTAACCGGCTCATTCAAGCCATCAGCACCTCTTTGGATCTACCCGCCCTCTTTGAGGTAGCGGTGCAGGAAGTAGGCCAGGTTTTGCAGGCAGCGCGGGTTACCCTTTACCAATATCTGCCTACCGAGAAGGTGTGGGTGGGCATTGCCGGCTATGTTCGCTCCCCCGATGTGCCCAGTGCTCTCCACCTGCGCATACCGGATGATCCAGAGATTCCAGCCATCCAGCACTTCAAGTGGCTGCAAGTTTTTCACGTGGCGGATCCCAAGCAAGTTTCCGATCCCTTTGCATTGCAGGAAAGGCAAGACTGCCAGCTCGGCCCTTGGCTAGGGATCCCGGTGGCCTGTCAAGGGAAACTTTGGGGCGCTCTAGCCCTGAGACGCCTGATCTCTGAACCAGATTGGCAAGAGGAAGAGATCGAGTTGGCCAGGGCAATTGGCAATCACCTGGCAGTCGCCATTCGACAGGCGGAACTTCATCAAAGGCTGCAGCAAGCCAACGCCGAACTGGATTACCAAGTGCGGGTGCGCAACGGCCAACTGCAGCAAGCCTACGAAGACGAGGCCCTGCTGCAACTGATCACGGAAGAAATTCGCTCCAGCCTAGACGAGCACAAGATTTTGGAAACCGTGGCGCAGGAACTGGCCCTCAGCCTTGGCCTTTCCGGCTGCATGATTGCCCTCCATGACCCAGAACGACAGGTTAGCGTTTTGGCCTTGGATTATCGACCTGGAGAAGGGATCCGCCGTTTTCCCCTGGGGATCCCCTTTGCCGATTTTGCCGAGGTGCTCCAGCAGCTTCAGGGTGGGCAGTTCTGCTATTTCAGCAACCTTGGCCACCCCTGCTGGCCCAGCTACGACCGCCACACGCTGCTGGTACTTCCCATTTGCGATGCTCAGGAAGGCGAATCTCTCCTGCTGGGAAATATTTGCGGCTCGCGTCCGCCGGGGCAGGTGTTTGGCGAGCGGGAACAGCGCTTGATGCGGCGGGTGGCCAGCCAGTGTGCGATTGCCATTCGCCAGGCCCGGCTTTTCCAAACCGTGCAGCAGCAGGTGCAGCAGTTGCAGGAGCTCAACCACCTCAAGGATGAGTTTCTGCACATGGTCTCCCACGAGATGCGCACGCCTCTAACCAACATGAAGCTGGCAATTGCTTTTCTCTCCAAGGCCAACCTGACGGAGCGGGAGCAGCGCTACTTGCAGATTTTGGAGATGGAGACCAACCGCGAGCTGGACTTGATCAACGAGCTGTTGGAATTGCAAGCTATTGAAGCCGGAAACAGGGATCTCAATCTAACCTGGTTATCTCCTCAGGAGTGGATCCCCAATCTTTCCGAGCCCTTCCGGCTGCGAGCTGCCCAGCAGAACCAACAGCTTCAGTTGGAATGGGATCCCGACCTTTTGCCCCTCTGTACGGATGAGAGCCTGCTGTCGCGGGTGGTGGGCGAACTTTTGAACAACGCCTGCAAGTACACGCCGGCTGGGGAAAGCATCTGTTTGCGCTTTAGCCAGACCCATCAACAGAACCGTCCCGGCTGGCTGATCGAGGTGCGCAATACGGGAGTGGAAATTCCTCCAGAGGCGCTGCCCCATGTGTTTGAAAAGTTCTACCGCATCCCACAGTTGGATCGCCGCAAGGCCGGAGGGACAGGCCTAGGCCTGCCGCTAGCCCAAAAGGCTATGGAGATGTTAAAGGGATCCCTGACTGTAGAAAGCCACTCTGGTCAGGTCATCTTTCGGGTGTGGTGTCCATCCCAAAGTCGATTGCCCCAAAACTCACCCGCCAAGCAAGACACTCAGCGCCTTGCGCAGGACTCGAACCTGCAACCATCGACTTAGAAGGTCGGTGCTCTATCCATTGAGCTAGCAAGGCAAGCTGCAGAGCCATTATATCCTTGGAGGAGTTTCCTCTCCGAGGTCGGCTACACGGCTTAACCCACTCCCTCAATGCCCCCTAAGGAGCTTCAGTTACGGATCCCAGTCGCTAAAGTTATAACGAAGGTCTTGGGAGAACCGGGATCTCGATGTCATTGCCTCCTGATCCTAGCTCAGTTGATGCCAAGAAGGCTGCTCGCGTCTGGGAGTCGGGAAACCCTCCCGGCCTGGAATCTCTCTCTCCGCCGGCCAGGCGCCTGTTGCGCCTCTACCATGGCGGCAGCTTTATCTTTCTGGGCCTGTTGTGGCTGCTGGTCGGGATCCCCAGCCTTTGGGCGCTGCGGGCAGATATCGTCCGTCTGTGGGACCATTTCACCTGGACGGGCCTGCGCTATGCCCTGTTTTACCGGCCCGGCTGGCCCACCTTCGGCCTTTTGCTGTGCGTCAGCTTCACGCTGGGGATCTTGATCGCCCAAAGCCGCTACGAGCTGTTTGGGCTCTATCCTATTGAGCGCTTGATGCTGGAGCGCCAGTCCCGCTGGATTTTGTCTTTGCCCGCCTGGCATCCGCTGCGGCGCTGGCTGGCACGCACTTTCAAGTGAACAACTCCCGACACCCATCTTTGTTGAGGAAGCAACCAATACGGTGCGGACTAAGCTAAATGCGCGGGATTCCCCACCGTCTATACGGTGGGGCAGTTTATCTGCCAGACTTCGCCAGCCGGAATAGGAGCTGGGATCCCTCTGCCCCGTCTCAAGAGGGAGCGAGGCAAGGTTCAGCCGGCGGTGCCTCCCTTTTGGATCAGCTCAAGAGCCGGTGTCTTCAAGACGGATCCCGGCAACAGCCAGAAGAGTTGCTATCGAGGTCGGCTGGTGATCCCCCACGGGCGGGCGGCGTTGGGCGATAGCCGATAATAAACAAGTAGCATCAGGGGTTGCTGGATATGCTAGAGACCATCTTTAATGCGGCCAATTGGTTTGCTTTGCCTTTTTGGGCTTTGATGATCCTGCTGCCGGGCTGGAAAGTGACCCATAGGGTGATGGAATCACTTTTGCCCATTGCCCTTTTGGCAACGGTTTATCTCTATCTTCTGGTTACCGGGTTTAATGCAGATACTCTCCAGGAGTTTTCCAATCCTCAACTCTCTCTGAGCAGCCTGACTTCTCTATTCAGCCAGCCCTCGGTCATGGCGACGGGATGGGTTCACTACATTGTGATGGATCTATTTGTGGGCCGCTGGATCTTCTTGGAAGGCTGGGAAAAGCGAGTTTGGACAACTCACTCTCTGCTTTTGTGCTTGTTTGCTGGGCCGGTGGGTTTGCTCTCCCATCTGCTCACGGTGACCGTGGTGCAAGGGATCCGAAAGGGCCGGCCTGGGGTTGTTGGAGCGGATCAAAGTGCAGAAGTGCCGCAAGAATCCTCATGAACTACCCCACCGCGCAGGCGGGGGGGGTTTCCCCATCCGCTTTACGGCGAGATTTTTGTCTCTTCCTCTGCCCCAGTTGCTTCATGGATCCCGTGTACCGGGTCTCTGAAGTAGAGCTGAAGCATCCAAGACTCACGAGGCGGGTTCCCAGCCCCGGTTGCT